>NZ_JAUBVF010000080.1:21329-24787 GCF_036705685.1 Microcoleus sp. AT3-A2 | reverse complement strand
ACTTTTGTTACATCTGTGGAAAAAATCCTGAAAGAATTTGGAGAAAACTATGTAATTAATTTTGTCTAGCTACTTAATATCTGCCAGTTAAACGCCAATTTAGGAATGCAGTTGCTACTTAAACGTCAACTGCTGAAGTTCCTTTTGATTCCAGTTGCCTAACCTGGCTGCAGCTTCATAGGTGCTTTGTAAGAACTCTAACAACGTCTGATCCGGTGATTCTGCCTCACGGACAGCATCATAGGGCAAAATAAATTCACCCAACTCTTTATTGTAAAATGCAGCATCAGGACGAACCTCAGCCTGCTTAAACCCATCGGGTTCTGGGTACGCATAGGAATAAAACGCTGGGTATGATAATCCGGCTCCGGGCCAAAATCCGGCACTACTGACTTCCTGGGAATAGGCTTCCTGCGCCACTGCATCCGGTAAATTTGGCACCCCTCCCGGATGCTCAGGAGCCGATCGTCCAGAAAAGCGAGTCACTGCTAAATCAAAACTTCCCCAGAAAAAATGAACGGGACTAACCTTGCCGGAAAAATGTGAACGAAATTCTCGAAAGACTCGATCGGACTGTAGCAGCACTCGCCAGCATCGATTGGCATAATCCGCATCATAAGCAGCATGGGTTTCATCCTGCTCAAATCGAATTGGATTGGGGACTTCATTTGGTTTAGTGTTAATTGTGATGTGAATATCCAATGCTCTGAGCGTTTCCATCACGGTTTGATAAAAATCAGCGACCGAGCGAGGGTAGAGGGCGATCGCCCGTCTTGCCCCTTCGCTGGTTTGAATCAGCAACTCATGATCAATGAAATCAAAGTCGATTTGAAAGATGCGGCTGCCATAGGGAATCGTGGAAGTGGTCAGTCCCCGAACGGTTAGATAGAGGGGAATATGCCAGGAATGATTAATCCACGGAGTTTGGGCAAATCGGATTTTGCCGATGATTTGAGTCCACATGTGCAAGGTGGCATAGGTCTCTTGCCATGCGTCCAGGGGTAAACTCGGCCAAATATCTGTTAGGGCAGGCTGATTTGACATCATGATTTCCTCGCGAGTAGAAAAGGGGTGCGTGATCAATAGTTCTTCTGTTGTTCGTCGGTAAAACACCACAGCCATTGTTCTCCCAATTCGGCTGAACTAATCACCGCATGTCCACTTTCTTCGTAATGGCGGCGAGCGTGTTGATTTTTAGACGAGTCGCAGCACAACATTTTGCCGCAGGTTTGACAAATTCTCAAGTGAACCCAGCGATCGCCAACCCGAAGGCATTCCTCACAGCGAAATACTGGGTAATTGGCTTTTGAAATCATAGTCTCTAGCGTCAATTCGTTCAGGTGTTGACAAGACATGGAAGATTCCTGTGAATGTGCAAGATATGTACTTGATCAAATGGGATACAGCCATGTGCGAAAGAGTTGGGTGAGGCGTGGCATAATCACGTAGGTCAGCAGGGCAACCGTTAGACCTGTAACCAACAAGGTTCTGAGCAATACCGGAAGCCCAACCAGGAGCGGTACTAGCAAACGGTTGAGAATAGATATCGTAAAAAACACTCCCAGCCATGTCACGATCGCCATTTTGTAGCGCGGGGGTGGAGCCTTCATGGGTTTGTTAGGAAGCGTAAACCAGGTTTCCAGACCCGTTAGAGTTTGAATGGTTTCAGGCTTTTCAATCAAGGGCTGCAACCGCTCCAGCCATTCCTGCCGCACACTGGATTCCAGCCAGGTTTTGAGGTTGTCGTAATGATCAAATCTGAGAATTGCCACATATTCAGGATGAGTGTGGTCACAGGGTCGGATCACGCTGACTCCTAAGTGTCCCTTAAATTGGTGAGCAGCCGTCGCAATTCCGTGCAACCATTCCTCATAACCTTGTTCACGTCCTGGTCTCACGATATGAGAAATCACGGCGGTGACTAGATAGTTTTCTTGACTGGTATTGCTCGCCAATGGTTCTTCCAACATAGAATTTAACAGTCCGGGAAATTGGATGGTTAAAACAGAAAAACAGCTCTTACCGTGCCTGTATAGACTCTAAAACTGAAACGTCGTCCGAATAATGCCAACAAAAATCGTGTCATTATTGCTGTTGTGTTCAGGGTTGGTAATGACGATTACACCAGGAGTGATTGAGAGATGGTCGTTCATTTGAAACCGGTAGAAGGTTTCAAAGTGCAATGAGGTGCTACGATCGCTTACTCCAAACTGATTGCTGATCACTCTAGGCGGTTGTCCAAAAACAAAGCCTAATAAGTTTCCTTCCTTACCCAAATCTGGAAATCCAAAATTAACTGCGTAGTAAAAAATCTCAGCAGTAGGAGCATTGGAGAGGTCTTGCGCCGATGCCCGGAGATATCCTATCCATCCTCCCAATCTGAAAGCAGAGTTAACAAGCCAGGAAGCCGTAAGACTATAGCTATCCCCAACAATGCTGGTACTGTTTCCATTAAAGGGATCATTGGTAATGGCACTACTTGTACCAATATCAATTGCATTCAAAGAACGAGCATAGGTTAAGCCCAAACTTAAGGATTCTGTGGGTTTGAGTGTCACTTGTGCTAAGGCAGAGTAAGAACCATCAAATAATCCAGCTCCCGCAGTCGGGTTGTTGGCGTTACTAGCAAGATAAACCAGTGTCAAATTGATGGCTGAGTTAAAGTTATGGTTGATACCAACACCTGTCCCACCTGTTTCTTCACGATAGATAGGGCTACGCACCCCAAATGCGGAAATCGAACCTCTGCCATCACTTCCCAATAGAGGGTTAATCGTATCAACCACATCAAACAAAGTGCCCTGGGCGATCGCAGTCACCCTAGTATCTGACCCGATGGGAAATTGATAATAAAGTTGATTGAGAATGAACTGATTGTCTGTATTACCCTCAAAACTTAGGCGAGCCATATTGGTTCCTGTGGCTGCTCTAAAGTTTGGAATATTACCAGCCTGAAATCGAATTCTCAGTAAATCTTGCCCCGTAAAACTGGTGTCCGAGATCAACCGCGCACGACCGCTAAAAATGATAGTGTCACCGATCTCACCCCTAGAACCAGGTGTTTCTCCTGGTGGTACAGCTCTATCACTGCCAAATGCACCGCTCACAGCAAAAACGACCTCTCCAGTCAATTTTGTTGTAGGGGAGAATTGCTGAGACTCTAATCGAGTTGTGCGGGTTTCTAAGGAATCTACCTGTCTACGCAATGTTGAGAGTTCTGATGCAAATTCCGCTTGAAGTCTTTGTAGTGTTTGTAGATTTTCTCTTTCCGCCAGATCTACTGTTGCACTGGCTAGTAGCTGATCTAGCCGATCTAGACAAGCATTTAGCCCAGCAGCAAACTCATAACGAGTAATGGCTCGATTGCCCTGAAATAGTTGATTTGGATAACCAACCATACAGTCGTAGCGATCGACTAAGGCTTGTAATGCTGCAAATGCCCAATCGGTCGGTTGCAC
>NZ_JAUBVF010000080.1:0-21229 GCF_036705685.1 Microcoleus sp. AT3-A2 | reverse complement strand
ATCAGCCAGTTGATTCACAGAGGGGACTTGACCTTGCAAGGTATCCTGGGCAATGGCAGACTCAACCAGGGATGGGTGAATCTCGGTCGGTTGCACATCAGCCAGTTGATTCACAGAGGGGACTTGACCTTGCAAGGTATCCTGGGCAATGGCAGACTCAACCAGGGATGGGTAAATCAGAGAGCCTCCAAAGATCAGACACGATGAGAGAATCGACTGAAAGAGAAGTTTCATTGAGAATCAATCCCCTCGAAACACCGGATTACTTGGTAATTTTGGCAGCAACCACCTTGGCTAGGATCGATCAATGGCAATCGATCCTAGCCATTCACGAAATCATCAAGTGTCGTTGCAATATTGCAAATGAAGTTGATCACTTGGCAATGACAACACCCACTCAGTTACACAGGAGTCATCAGGCGCTCACGACTGGCAGAGCCAGCACTTGATGTTGCCACATAGCTAGTCATCAGGTTTTTGTAGTCAGGAATAAACCCTGCAAGGAGATTACCTAGCCCTTCAATATCGTTACGCCAGTCACGGTGCAATTCACCTACAACACTAAACCAATTGACCAACTGAACTCCAGCACGAGACATCCGATCCCACGCTGCATCGCGACAGGCTTCATCGAAGGTGCCAGAGGCATCAGTAACCACAAAAACGTCATACCCTGCCTCTAATGCCGAAAGCGCACAAAACGTAACACAGACATCAGTGACAATGCCAGCAATGATCAATTGCTTCTTACCGGTTGCTTCTACGGCTTTAACGAATTCCTCATTGTCCCAAGCGTTAATCTGTCCGGGGCGCGGAATAAAAGGAGCATCGGGAAACTTCTCCTTCAGTTCAGGCATAATGACTCCATTGGGACCATCCTCAAAGCTAGTGGTCAAAACAGTAGGCAGGTTGAAAAACTTGGCTATACTTGCTAGCGCCAACACATTATTTTTGAAGTCGGCAGCACCAATATCACGCACAAGCGAGAACAGTCCAGTTTGGTGATCCACCAGTAAAACAGCAGCATTATTCTTGTCTAGACGATTGTACTTGAATGTAGACATTAGGTAATTCTCCTATTGGAGCGATTGGTGAATGAGGAATTGCAGAATGAAATCAAAAGCTAAACATCTCTGCTTGTGCTTTTAAGTGAAACGTCTGTTTACCCTCAAGGGTTGATGACGTAAGCGATCGCGCCATGAACTGAGTCTGCAAGACAACGCCAAATTTCATCACTTAAGCTCCGCAAGTTAAGCACAGAGTTAAGATTTTCGCGTCGCGTGCCCAAAGGGCATTCGCTTCACTGTGCGATTGCTCCTAATGCTTTCAACGTCGCTGCTTGAGCGTGCGTTAATCCAGTTGCACCTTGAATATTTATGCCTTCAAGCATGGAACCGTGCAATTTACTTGCTCGATCCATTTCCATGACTGTTTGCATAAATTCAATATAGGTGGTCGCCTTCAAGCTGTCGCCTATAGCAAGTTAAATTTTTTACAGTACAAATTGATAGATTAACCATGCCATCGCGGAGTAGAAGGCTAGCTCTAACTTAAGTTAGAATCCGAATTTGATCGAAAGTACATTCATACAACTGATCGACCATCAATGTCTGAATGCAAAATCCGGTAGCGATGTCCCACACCTTTGATGCGGGCGATGACCTGTTTGCCCCCCGGATGAAGCGGTTGTCACTACGAGCTATTGCCGTGAACCGACGACGACAGACCCTGGCTGCCTCAACGCTTCAGCAATACGGCTCTCGATTCCGAGGTAGCCTGTGGAAGATATTGAATGTATCTCTGCCTTCCAGGCTATTTCCCATGCCCTTGCCTCACACCAGTCTGATTGGCTACTGAGTTGAGCAATTACAAGTCAAGATATAAAGATCCACATAAGGAGCTTTATATTCTGGAGTTTGGCAAGCGATATACTTTGGGAAACGGATGACAGTCTTTCGCCGGGGGGCGTTCAATGATTACCCTGCCTGGAGTTACTATTCACAGCAAAATCTATGAGAGCTTAGCTTCTTTGGTGTATCGGGGTATCAGAGAGCAAGATAACTGTGCAGTGATTGCCAAAGTTCTCAAGCAGGATTATCCCTCTCCTCATGATTTAACTCGCTATCGGCAAGAGTATGAAATTACTCGCTTTCTCAACATTGAAGGCGTAGTCAAGGCATACAGCCAGCAAGACTACCAGCGCACGCTGGTTATTCTTTTGGAAGACCTTGGTGGAGAGTCTTTAGAATGCTGGATGCGGCAACAATTAGACTTCTGTCCCCTGCCGCTGTCGGTTTTTTTGAATATGGCGATCGCCATTACTGATACTCTAGGCAAAATCCATGCGGCCCATGTCATCCATAAAGATATTAATCCTGGCAACATTGTCTTTAATCCGAGGACTGGCGTTGTCAAAATCATTGATTTTGGCATTGCCACTCGCTTCAGTCGCACCAATCCGACATTCAAAAGTCTCCATCTTCTAGAAGGAACCCCCGCCTATTTGTCGCCAGAGCAAACCGGACGAATGAACCGTATGCTCGACTATCGCACCGACTTTTATTCACTGGGTGCAACCTTCTACGAACTGTTGACGGGACAATTACCGTTTCCCACTAAAGATTTCCTAGAGCTAGTCCACTGCCACATTGCCAGACCGCCGGCTCCCCCGCATGAATTAAACTCAACGATTCCCCAACCTGTTTCAGATCTGATTTTGAAACTGATGGCAAAGAATGCGGAGGATCGCTATCAAAGTGCCTGGGGCATCAAAGCAGATTTAGAACGCTGTGCCCAGCAACTGGCAGAAGTGGGTTTAATTGAACCTATGCCATTGGGACTGCAAGATGTTTCCGAGCAGTTCCGCATTCCTCAAAAACTATATGGGCGAGAAGCGAAGATTGCAGGATTATTGGCGGCTTTCGACAGAGTGGCAGGGAATGAGGGAATAGGGGAATGGGGAAGTGGGGGAGCAGAAAAAGACATTACCCTACTACCGCATCGTGAAATGATGCTGGTCTCCGGTTATGCTGGCATCGGCAAAACTGCATTGGTGCAGGAACTCCATAAACCGATCACAGCAAACCAAGGCTATTTTATCTCTGGCAAATTTGACCAATTTGGGCGCAACATTCCCTACAGCGCCATTGTGAATGCCCTGCAAAAGTTAGTGCAGCAACTCTTGAGCGAACCGGATGAGCAGGTGGAAGTGTGGCGATCGCGCCTGCTCACTGCTCTGGGCAGCAACGGACAAATCATCATTGATGTCATCCCCGAAGTTGAGTTAATCATTGGCAAGCAGTCGCCTATACCCGAAGTTGGAGCAACTGAGGCACAGAATCGCTTCAATCTCACGTTTCAAAGATTTGTGCGGGCGTTTTGTGCAAAAGAGCATCCCCTAGTCATTTTCTTAGACGATCTACAGTGGATCGATTCTGCGACTTTGAAGTTAATCGAACTCATCTTACTTGATGAGCAAATCCAGTATCTGTTTTTGATTGGAGCCTACCGAGATAACGAACTGACTCCAACGCATCCGTTGGTCTTAACGCTAGAGAGTATGCGAAACCAGGGAGTAGTACTTCAGGAAATCATCCTGACCCCCTTAACGCTGGAACCGTTGAGTCAACTGATAGCTGAGACATTACATCACAATCCTGATATCGTTCGCGCCCTAGCCCAAGCTGTGTCACGTAAAACCGAGGGCAACCCTTTCTTTGTCGGTGAATTTTTGAAAATGCTGTATGGCGAACATCTGTTGACTTTCGATGCACAAAAGTTGAGCTGGCAGTGGGACCTAGCTGAGATTGAAGCTCAAGATATCACTGATAATGTGGTGGAGTTGCTGCTGCATCAGTTGCAGAAATTGCCGGAAGCAACACAGCAAGTTCTCTCCATAGCTGCCTGTGTTGGGTCTGAGTTTGATTTAGAAACGTTGGCGATCGTTTGCGAAAAATCACCGAAAGCAATTTTCCAGGATCTACTAGCAGCAATACAAGCGGGATTAATTCAACCTCTATCTGAATTGGACGAAGATTTGTTAGTTCAAGAGTATAAGTTTTCGCACGATCGCGTTCAGCAAGCGGCTTATGCTTTGATTGATGAATCGCAGAAACAGGTTGTTCATCTCCAAATCGGTCGCAATTTGCTCGAAAAAACTTCACCAGAGCAACGATCCGATCGGTTGTTTGAAATCATCGATCATCTCAATCAAGGACTTGAGCTAGTCACTGCTCAATCAGAACGAACTGAAATTGCCAGATTTAATTTAATGGCAGGTCAGAAAGCAAAGGCATCAACGGCTTATGAAGCAGCTTTTAAGTATTTCACTACAGGGCTTAAACTCCTCAATTCAGAGAGTTGGCAGAGTGAGTATGACCTTACCTTAGCGCTGTACTCAGAAGCAGCAGAAGCGGCGTATCTCCAGGGTCGCTTTGATGAGATGGAACAGTTGGTAGAAGTGGTACTTGATCGTGCCAAAACAGTGGTTGACAAAGTGCAAGTTTACGATACCAGCATTCAAAGATATTTGTCACAGGGCAACCTGAAAGAAGCACTAAAAACTGGATCGGAAGCATTAAAGCTTTTGGGACTAGATTTAATAGAAAATCCAAGTCAGGCAGATGTTCAAAGGGAATTGAAGTCAACGGCTGCATTACTCGCTGAACGAGAAATTGAAGACTTGATTAATTTACCAGAGATGACTGCACCAGAACCGCTAGCAGCAATGTCAATCCTAGCGAATATAGGGTCTGCTGCATTCATAGTATCACCAGCACTGTGGATACTGATTACGTTCAAAACGGTAAATTTATCAATCAACTACGGGAATGCTATCTGGTCATCACTGTATTATGCCTGCTACGGGTTGGTTCTATGTGGAGTTGTTCAAGATATTGAACTCGGCTATAAATTTGGTCAATTGGCTCTTAGCTTAGCGGAACGATTGAATACCAAAAAAGGCAAGGCTAAAGCATTACACGTATTTAGTGACCAGATTATGCAATGGAAAGTACATCTTAAGGAGACGATACCACTGCTGGTTGAGGTTTATCAGGAAGGAGTGGAAACCGGAGACTTTGAATCTGCTGGTTATGCTGCATATGAGGTGTGCTACCACTCGTTTTTTGTCGGTGAGGAACTCACCCAACTGGAACAGAAAACGGCAACATACAGCAAAGCGGTTGATCGAATCAGACGGGAAAGCCCCTCAACTTGGATTGCAATGGTGTGGCAGACCATTCTTAATTTGTTAGATAGGTCTGAGAATCCCAGTCGCTTAGTTGGTCGGGTGTTTAATGAAGAGGAGGCGTTATCACACGCTATTGCAGTTAAAGATGGAACTGCAATTCAAATGCTATATCTGCACAAAGTCATACTGTTTTATCTATTTGAAGAATATCATCAAGCTGTACAGACTGCTATTTTGGCAAGGCAACATTTTGAAGAAGCGAGGGCAATAGGAGTTTTACCTGTATTCTGTTTCTATCATTCGCTGGCGCTTTTGAGCTTGTTGCTCGATGCTTCAATCTCTGAAAAAGTAGCTTGGCTAAACTGTGTTAACACCAACCAAGAAAAAATGCAGAAATGGGCAGAACACGCCCCAATGAATTATCTACATAAATTTTATCTAGTCGAGGCAGAGAAAGCACGTGTCTTAGGGCAATTTCTTGAGGCTGAAGAGTTTTATGAACGGGCGATCGCAGGTGCTGCTGAAAATGAGTATATCCAGGAAGAAGCACTCGCGTATGAATTAGCGGCTAAACATTATCTGGCGCGAGGTCGGTCAAAAATTGCTCAAACCTATATGAAAGAGGCGCACTATTGTTACGATCGCTGGGGCGCGATCGCTAAAGTTAAAAACTTAGAAAAACGCTATCCACAGTTCTTTCCTAAATCGTCTAGAGCCGCTTCCACATCAATTCCTATTACTGCTGAAACTATCTCTAATCCCTTCCATACCGCTTTCGATTTAGCAGCAGTGATGAAAGCTTCACAGGCGATTTCTCGTGAAATTGAACTGAAGCAATTGCTGCGATTACTGATGCAAACTTTAATTGAGAATGCTGGCGCACAAACCGGATATCTAATTTTAGAAAACTCAGGAAAATGGTTAATCGAAGCGGCTTGTGAACTCAATGCCGATGAAAATGCTTGTGCGACTCAGGTGTTACAGTCTATTCCAATTGCCGAACAATTGCCAGAATCAATCATTCAATATGTGATTCGGACTCTGAAGCCTGTCACCTTAAATGATGCGACTCGTGAAGGTGCTTTTATTAATGAGCCATATATTCAACAGAACCAGCCTCAATCTGTTTTCTGTTTACCGCTGCTAAATCAAGCCAAGCTGGTCGGTGTATTGTATTTAGAAAATCAGTTAGCAACTGGAGTATTTACACCAGAGCGATCGCAGGTCTTGCAGCTATTATCGACTCAAGCAGCGATCGCCATCGAAAATGCCAACCTTTACTCAGAACTGCAGGCTAAGGAAAGCAAGATCACCCAGTTCCTCGAAGCGATTCCAGTGGGAATTGCGATCGTGGATGCGACGGGTTGCCCTTACTATGCCAACCAATGCGGCAATCAACTCATAGGCAAAGAAACTGATACTTCCATAGCACCGGAGCAGCTCTCAGAGGCTTATCAGCTTTATGTAGCGGGAACGGATCAAATCTATCCAGCGGAGAGCTTGCCTATTGTGCGGGCATTAAGGGGCGAACGCATCAGGACTGAAGATATAGAAATTCGTCGAGATCATGTCACAATTCTAATTGAGGCACGGGGAACACCAGTTTTTGATCAACAGGGCAATATCGCTTATGCGATCGCTACCTTTCAGGACATTACAGAGCGCAAACAAGCCGAGAAACTCCTAGCCGACTACAACTGCACTTTAGAGCAACAGGTCGCAGAACGAACTGCTGCGTTACGACAAAGTGAGGCCAATTACCGTAACCTGATTCAAACTGCGAATTCAATCATCCTTCGCACGGATAGGCAAGGACGAATTCGATATATGAATGACTATGGACTGAGCTTTTTTGGTTATGAGGAAGATCAGATTTTAGGGCGTACCCTACTGGAAACAATCGTTCCAGAAACCGAAGTATCTGGACGTGATCTCAAGCAGTTTGTTCACAATCTGTTTCACAATCTTCAAGCTTCCTTGCCTCAAGCTTACTTGCAAACCGAGAATGAAAACCTTTGTCGAGACGGTAGACGGGTTTGGATTGCCTGGTCGAATCAAGCCATCTTCAATGACCAGGGAGATGTCGTTGAAATCTTATCGGTGGGCAATGACACCACCCAGCGCAGACAAGCAGAAGAGGCATTACAACGCAGTGAAGCTAAGTTCCGCAATATTTTTGAAAACTCACAGGTTGGCATCTTCCGCACCCGCCTCTCGGATGGATTACTTCTCGATGCCAATCAACGCTATGCCAATCTGCTTGGCTTTGATTCATCAGAGGAGATGATTGGGCTTGAACACGCCACAGACTACTATGTAAATCCCAGCGATCGCCAACAATTCCTTGAGGTGCTGAAGCGGGAGCGGGAAGTGCGAAGCTATGAAGCACAGGGGCGAAAACGAGATGGGACAGTGTTTTGGGGACTTTTCTCTGCTTATCTGAATGCAGACGATGACTACATTGAAGGGGTGATTGCAGATATTAGCGATCGCAAGCAAGCAGAAGCCGCTCTACAAACGAGTGAAGAACGACTACGCTTAGCATTAACCGCTTCAAATCAAGGACTCTACGATTTCGATTTAAAGACTGAAGAAAGAATTGTTAACCCGGAATACGCTTTAATGCTGGGCTACGATCCAGCAACATTCCACGAAACCATTCCTGAATGGATTGCTCGTTTGCATCCTGATGACAGAGAATCAGTTGTCGCAACCTACCGTGCTTGTATTACTGGAGAAATCCCCAACTTTCAAGTAGAGTATCGCCTTCGTACCCAGGATGGTCAGTGGAAATGGATTCGTTCTGTCGGCAAAATTGTTACCTGGAATGAATCCGGTGAACCCATCCGAGCGCTGGGAGTTGTTACGGATATCAACGATCGCAAGCAAGCAGAAGCAGCATTGCAAGCCTCTGAAGCAGAACTGCGGGCGCTCTTTTCAGCCATTCCCGATCCGCTGTTTGTACTGACTGCGGAAGGGCGATTCCTTGAAATCATCGTACAGGAGCCAAATCTGCTATGGCAACCCATTGAGGAGATGATTGGTAAAACCATGCATCAACTCGGAAAGGAACAAGCCGATGAATTTCTAAGTTATATTCAGCAGGTGCTGAGAACCCAACAAACCCTCACAGTCGAGTACAGTGCGTTTCTAAATGGACGAGAAGCCTGGTTTTCGGCTCGCATTGCACCAATCGACCACGATCAGGTGATTTGGCTAGCGCGAGATATTACGGCGCTGAAGCAAGCAGAAGAAGCCTCGATTCTGGAAGAGCGCAACCGCATGGCACGCGAAATTCACGACACACTCGCTCAGTCGTTTACAGGTATTCTGGCTCAGGTAGGTGCTGCAAACCAGGTGCTAACGGATGATGTAGAAGCAACTGGGGCACATCTGGACCTGATCAAAGAATTGGCGCGAACTGGACTGACTGAAGCGCGGCGATCGGTCTTTGCGCTCCGCCCTCAGCTTTTGGAGGAGGGCAGTTTACAGAGCGCTCTACATCGTCTCATCGCTCAAATCAGAACTGCCGCAATGGATACCACTTTATATTATGAGATTGAGGGTACGGTGTATTCTCTACCGGCTGAAGTCGAGACTAACCTACTGCGAATGGGGCAGGAAGCATTAACCAATGCGATTAGACACGCCAATGCTGACGAAATTCGAGTGCAGCTAGTCTACGATCGCGATCAGTTTTGCTTGCGCGTGAGAGACAATGGACAAGGTTTTGGAGTTGGGAGTATTCCATCCTCTGAGGGTTTTGGCTTACTAGGCATGAGCGAACGGGCAGAGCGCATCGGCGCACAACTCACGATTAGGAGTCAACCTGGACAGGGAACAGAAATTATTGTCACCGTCAATCGGAAGTAGTATCACGATGAGCCAAGCCACAACCATTCGAGTTCTAATTGCGGACGACCATGCTATTTTTCGGCAAGGATTAGCCACGATTATTAACCGTGACCCAGATATGAGCGTGATTGCCCAAGCCGAAAATGGGGAACAGGCGATCGCCTTATTTCGGGAACACCAACCAGATGTAACGCTAATGGATCTGCGAATGCCTGAAGTGGAAGGAGTTGCCGCTATCAGTGCAATTTGTGCGACGGCTAAATCGGCTCGGATTATTGTACTAACCACGTATGATAGTGACGAAGATATTTATCGGGGATTGCAGGCAGGCGCAAAAGGATATCTGTTGAAAGAAACTGAACCTGACGAGCTTCTGAATGCTATTCGTACCGTTCATCGGGGTCAGAAGTATATTCCGCCCGATGTAGGAGCAAAGTTGGTACAGCGCCTCAGCAATCCAGAACTGAGTGAACGAGAACTAGAAGTACTCGGCTCACTGGCGCAGGGAATGAGCAATGCCGATATTGCGGCTGCTTTGAGTATTGGTGAAGGCACTGTCAAATCTCATGTCAATCGGATTTTGAATAAGTTAGATGTTAGCGATCGTACCCAAGCTGTGATTGTTGCCGTTAAACGTGGCATTGTTAGTTTGTAGGATGTACTTTCGATAGAATTGGGATTCTAACTTGAGTTAGAGCCAGCCTTCTACTCCACGATGGAATGGTTACTCTATCAATTTGTACTGTAAAAAATTTAACTCGGTATAGACGACGGCTTGAAGGCGATCGCCTATATTGAATTTATGCAAACAGTCATGCAAATGGATCGAGCAAGTAAATTGCACAGTTCCATGCTTGATACAAATGTAAAAAGATGAGCAACGATCGTAGCCGCAGTTCCTTACTTGTACCGCCTTCAGCCCAAGATCGGATTCAAGGTGTGTTGAGTGCCAAGGTAGTGCTGGTGATGTATGGAGACTATCAATGCTCTAGAAGTGCGAACGTTTACAAGATGATTAAAGCGATCAAACGAGAGCTTAGTGCTGCTTTTGGAGAAGATTATTTATGCTTCATCTTCCGTCATTTTCCACAAACACAGATTTATCCCCATGCTCAACGGGCAGCCCAAGCAGCCGTTGCTGCCGCCGCCCAAGGAAAGTTTTGGTTAATGAGCGATACTTTATTTGACCATCAACAAAGGTTGGAGAACGGTTATCTTGTCGAGTACGCGAATGATTTAGGGCTTGACATTCCTCAATTTCTCAAAGAGTTGTCTAAACAAGTGCATGTTGATCGCATCAATGAAGATATCGAAGGCGGAATAGAGAGTGGAGTGACGACTACCCCAGCCCTGTTTATCAATGGAATTCAGTATACCGGGCACTGGAACACGACGGAGTTGATGGCAGCCATGATTGCTGCAAGTCATTAAGTTCACCGATCTTTGCTCCCAATTCATATCTGACTTGTCTGTAAGTGCTGTAAGTTATCTAATTTTGATGGCTAGGATTTTGCCTGTTTCAATGAACAAAATTGCCGTTTTTTGAACCATGACAACAGTTACCATGCCAACAACTGAATTCCTGGGTATTGATTTAGTCAATTACAAATCAGTATTTCATTGAGGATAGTTCTATGACGCATTCACTAGTACAAGGCAAGAATAATCCTGGGCATGAAGGTAAACCTCAGACTGGTTCTCTTCGCGACTCTTCAGTTAACCAGGCCCTGATTGCGATCGCGCAAGAAGTCACTGAGTTGCTGAGACAAACTTACCTGAGACAAACCGATAAAATTAAAACAGGAGAAACAGAATGATGCTGAAAGACAAGGTTGCTTTAGTGACGGGAGGAACATCGGGCATTGGTAGAGTTACTGCGATCGCTTATGCCCAACAACAAGCAAAGGTGGTGGTGGTGGGTCGTCGAATGGATGAAGGTGAAGAAACTGTTCGATTGATTAAGGAAGCTGACGGAGAGGCGATTTTTGTGCAAGCAGATGTCACAAAAGAAGCCGATGTTGAAGCAATGGTCGATAAAGCGGTGAGTGTTTTTGGTCGGTTAGATATTGCCTTTAATAATGCAGCAACTATCGGCGAAAACCCCTCATTGATTGAGCAAACAGAAGCGGAATATGATCGCACGATGAACGTCAATGTCAAAGGCGTTTGGTTGTCGATGAAACATGAAATCGCTCAGATGTTGAAACAGGGAAGTGGTGCGATCGTCAATATGGCATCTGCAAATGGAGTCGTTGCATTTCCTACCTTCCCCCTCTACACCGCGAGTAAAAGCGCGGTAATCGGTTTAACAAAAGCTGCTGCGCTCCAATATGCCAAAGCGGGTATTCGCATCAATGTCGTTGCACCAGCGGTAATCGAAACAGATATGTTTGAAGCAGCGACAGGTGGGCAGGATGAAGTCAAAGCTTACATGGCAGGACTTCACCCGATCGGACGGATTGGAACACCGCTTGAAGTTGCAAATGCAATCTTGTTTTTATCATCTGACATGGCATCGTTCATAACAGGTGAAACGTTGATGGTAGATGGTGGCTATGTAGCACAGTAGTCGATCGGCAATGCAAAATATTGCAGTGATCGAATGCGCGATGGCTAGCTTTTGCCTGTTTTGTTGAGCAAATTGCCAATCTTTGAACCATGCTAACAATTACAACGCCAACCCTTGAAGCCAAGCGCAAAGGCTTAACGCACATCCGATTACAGCAAGTGCTCGGCTATATTCGTACTCACCTTGATCGAGATTTGTCACTGACTGAGCTTGCAGAAGTGATTAATATTAGCCCGACTTACTTTGCGAGTTTGTTTAAGCAAACAATGGGAATTTCTCCACGTCAGTACGTGATTCAACAGCGTGTGGAACAGGCAAAGTTGATGCTATCGAAAACAGATTTGGCGATCGCAGAAATTGCCCTACAAGTAGGATTCTCCAGTCAAAGCCATTTGACGCAGCACTTCAAGCGATTCACGGGAAAGACCCCCAAGCAGATTCGCTAGCACTATAAGAAGCTGAAAGGTTGTCCTAAGAATCTGAAAAAAATCGAGTCTTGGAACTCATTACATTGAAGTTGAGTTAGGCAAGAATCTGAAGCAGAAACAGAACTAAGGTTGTATCTTCGTCCACAACGTCAACTAAGAATGGAGCGTAAAAAAATGAGTATTCAGCAATTAATCACGCCTGAAAAGCATGACTTAGGTGAGTTTAGCGTACAGCGCATCTTACCGAGTGAAACCCTAAAAATGGTTGGACCTTTCATCTTCTTTGATCACTTAGGCCCAGCTATTTTCCCGGCTGGAAAAGGCGTCGATGTTAGACCCCATCCACACATCAATTTGGCGACGGTTACCTATTTGTTTGAAGGAAGCCTTCTGCATAGAGATAGTCTAGGTACAGTACAAGAGATCTTTCCGGGCGAAGTTAACTGGATGACAGCGGGCAAAGGTATTGTTCATTCTGAGCGATCGCCCGAGAGCTTTAGAGAGAAAGAATCTACTCTTCACGGCATTCAGACCTGGATTGCCCTCCCCGAAAGCGCTGAAGAAGTTGAACCCAGCTTTTCACATTATCCGGCGACTGATTTACCGAGGTGGACTCAAACAGGCACCAGCGCGACCTTGATCGCCGGTAGCTATCAGTCTCACCAATCACCAGTTAAAACCTACTCTGCTACTCTTTACCTAGCGCTTGTTTTCACGGAGGGTAGTCAATTTCAGCTAGCGCCAATAGAAGGTTTAGAAAGGGCAGTTTATAGCGTCACATCCGGCCTATTCGTAAATGGAAAGCCTTTAGAGCCATATCGTCTAGCCGTTTTAGCGCCGGATGAATCAGTAAATATCAGTGCGGGGGCTGAGGCAAAAGCAATGATTATCGGCGGGGCACCAGTGGGCGATCGCACAAAGTACTGGAACTTTGTGTCGAGCCGCTCAGCGCGTATCGAGCAGGCAAAACGAGATTGGCAAGACCGCCGCTTCCCGGCGGTTCCCGGTGAAACTGAATTCATTCCGCTCCCTGATAATTCAGATCACGGTAGTAGCGCGCCCCCTCTGAGTTAACGATGGTTAGGCGTTTTTGCTGAGCGAGAGAACAGCAGCTTAACTTGTACACCAAGGCTTTCTACTATTTCGGATTAAGTCTATTTCATTCGCAAAACGCTTGGGAAATGATATGGAAGTTGGAATTGACAGTTTTGCCTCGGTTGGAACGAGTGAAAACGGCGAAACGGCGGATGCCGCGCAGTCCGTCGCCGAACTGCTGGAGAGAATAGAGCAGGCGGATCGTTCCGGCTTGGATATCTTCGGCATCGGCGAGCACCATCGGCATGAATTTTTAGATTCGGCAAACGCGGTTATTCTCGCCGCTGCCGCCGCACGCACCGAGCGCATCCGTCTAACCAGCGCGGTTACGGTGCTGAGCGCGGCTGACCCGGTACGTGTGTTTCAACAATTCGCCACGCTCGATTTGATTTCAAAAGGTCGCGCCGAAATGGTTGTCGGGCGAGGCTCGTTCACCGAAGCCTTTCCGCTATTTGGATTTAGCCTCGGCGATTACGACGAGATTTTCGCTGAAAAGCTCGAACTCTTGCTCAAAATTCGGGACAACGAAACGGTCGATTGGTCGGGCAAATTTCGCCCCGCGCTGGAAAACCAAGCAATTTATCCGCGTCCGCTGCAAAAGCCGTTTCCCATCTGGATTGGGGTCGGCGGTACGCCGCAATCTTTCCTCCGCGCCGGAATGCTTGGACTGCCGCTCGTGGTTGCCATTATCGGCGGCAAAACGTATCGCTTTCGCTCGCTCGTAGATTTATACCGCGATGCCGGAGCGCGCGCCGGGTACGCGCCCGAAACATTGAAAGTTTCATTGCATTCAATCGGTTATGTCGCCGACACGACTGAACAAGCCGTTGAAGAATTTTTTCCGGGCTACGCCGAAACCTTTACTAAAATTGGCAGAGAGAGAGGCTGGCCACCTGTTACGCGCGCCGATTTTGACGCGCAGCGCGGCGCAACCGGCGCGTTACTGGTCGGCAGTCCCGAAGAAGTGGCGGAGAAAATCCACCGTCACAGCGAATCGCTCGGCGGCATTTCGAGAGTAACTTTTCAAATGGACAACGCGCAGATGAATCACGCCCAACTGATGCACTCCATTGAACTGATTGGAATGCAAATGTCGCCACTCTTAAACAATTGAAATATGCGGGCATGGTTCAACTTAAGTTCCGCTAGGTTAACAAGACAGAGAGACGAGCTGGAACACCTGTTGAAGTTGCAAATGCAGTCCTGTTTTTATCATCTGACATGGCATAGTTCGTAACAGGTGAAACGTTGATGATAGACGGTGGGTATGTAGCGCAGTAGTCGATCGGCAGTGCGAAACGTTGCGACCAAGTGGCGATCGACCTGCATCATCCGCTCGATCGCTCTCCGTGCCGTTGGTTCCTCAAGGGCATCCCGATAGTAAGCAGCGTTTGATTGAGCAGTAATACATCCAAAGGAGTCCATCATGACGACAACACTTGCAGGCAAAGTTGCACTGGTAACAGGTGGTTCTCGCGGTTTAGGAGCGGCGATCATAGGGTATGCAAAAGCTCAAAACTTTTACACTCACAATTAACGAAAGGAAAAGAAATGGCTGAAAAATTTGGTGCAAAATCGACCGCCGACGAGGTGCTTTCCGGCATTAATCTCAAGGGAAAGCGATTTCTCATTACCGGTGCATCGTCGGGCATTGGGCTTGAAACCGCCCGCTCACTGGTCGCTCACGGTGCTAGCGTCGTCGGCGCGGTCAGGGACCTCGCTAAAGCTGAGCCAGCCACTGCATCGGTTCGTGATGCCGCGTCGCAAGGAGGTGGCTGCTTGGAATTGATCAATCTCGATCTGGCATCCTTGCAAAGTGTTCGCGCCTGCGCGGATAAACTGTTGGCTGACCGTCAGCCGTTCGATTCCATTATCGCTAACGCTGGCGTTATGGCAACTCCATTCGGTCGGACGATCGATGGCTTTGAAGTCCAGTTCGGAACCAACCATCTGGGTCATTTCGCCCTGATCAACGGGATCGAGCCGCTGCTCGTCGGTAATGGACGGCTGGTAGTCCTGTCGTCGCTCTCACATCGCGGTGCCGATATCGACTTGGACGATCCGAATTTTGAGCAGCAGGCATACGATCCATGGGTCGCCTATAGCCGATCGAAAACCGCCAATTCCCTGTTCGCTGTGGAGTTTGACAGGCGGCATCACGATCGCGGCATTCGGGCTGCTTCGGTGATGCCTGGAAACAGTCTCACGGATCTACCCCGCCATTTCTCGTCAGAGGATTTGCAGGGACTTTTGCAGACTGTTGACGCAGCGCGCACCGAAGCGGGTCTGCCGCCGAAAGAGTTGAAAGAAATTCCGCAGGCAGCCGCAACGTCGGTCTGGGCAGCAGTCGTGGCGAATAAAGACGAGATCGGTGGACACTATCTCGAAGATTGTGCGATCACGCCGATCAATGACACGCCCAACCCGTTTGCCGACGGCGTAAGGTCGTATGCGCTTGACGCTAACAAAGCTAAGCAGCTTTGGGCGAAAAGCGAGGAATTGATCAGCGCTGTATCCTAAAGGTTATCGCGCAATAATTTGACAAAACACCCTAAGAATCTGAAAGAAACCGAGCCTTGAAATTCACTACGCTTAAGTTAAATCAAACGAGAATCCGACGCAGCATTCATAGGAGATTTCAATGCCTTATCGCTTCGACTTTTGTCAATAAAATTTAGATGCGTTTACCCTGGGATTTGGAATAGTCAGGAAAAACTATTCATGAGAAAATTCATTCTTCGGTTAGTTATTATCGTTCTGGTTGTCAGTGGGCTTGTTGGCTCTGGTTGGTTGAATCGTGCAACCCCTGCTTCCACCTGTGACATCGCAACTCGCTCTACAAAAATCGAGAGTGGAACGCTTTCCTATAATCAAGCAGGGACAGGACAACCGATTTTACTGCTGCACGGATTATTTGCCGAGAAAGAGCAGTGGAATGGCATGATGTGCGAGTTGGCTAGAGCAGGCTATCAAGCGATCGCACCCGATCTACCCGGTTATGCCAAGAGTACTGGATTTACCGTGAAAGACTATGCACTAGAGAATCAGGTAGCCCTCCTGCACCAGTTTGTCGAGCAGCTAAAGATTCAATCCCTTGATGTTGCAGGTAGCTCGATGGGGGGCACGATCGCAGCCCTTTACAGCCAGCTTTATCCCAACCAAGTTCGCAGCCTCGCCTTTATCGGTTCACCGCTAGGCGTAACGAATTGGGCAACTAGCGTCAGGAAATCGATTATTGAGGGCATCAATCCCTTTATTCCGATTACCAAAGAGCAGTTCGATCTAGAAATCAGTCTGCTTTTCGTGACGCCTCCTACGATTCCGGATGAGGTCAAAACCGAGAAAGTGAACGATTATGTGAATCGTAATCGAAATTATCAGCAGACTTGGGACATTGTGAATCTTTATGATGATGTGCTTTGTCAGTTGCCTCACAGTCGGGTTCCGACCCTGGCAATTTGGGGTCAGGAAGACAAAATCTATGATATTCGGGATGTCGATCGCTCACATCGCTGTCTTCCAGGGAGTCAAATTATTCAATTACCCAAAGCAGGACATTTGCTGTTGATCGAAAACGCTCAGGAAGCAGCATCGAATTATCTTGGTTTTCTGAAAACAATCAAAAATCGATAGACGAATCAAGCATTCAGCAATTAGGCTTTGGTGTCGAGGAATTGAATCTCAGCCAGTTGTTGGCTAATGACCTAAACATTAGGCTTACAAAAGAAAGGAGATCGCTATGAGAAACAATGGAACGACATGACTATTTAGTTAAGTTGCACATCGCCTTTGGCTGGGAGCGAGAAAACTTTTTTGGTGTGCTACGAGGCTGTGATATCTGCATTTGCTACTAAACGGTAACTACCTTACCAAATCGTGCTGACTTACGAAGTCAGGTAGAACTTACCTACGCTGAATAGTATTGAAATCCCGTCACTGTTTATTCTAAATCAAGGAGAGTTGGCACAGATGGAATCTATGAAAGCAGCCGTATTAACTGCGTTTGGTGATGCTGAGAAGTTTGAGATTCAAACTGTCCCTATACCAGCATTGAAGGCGAATCAGGTGTTAGTCAGAGTTTGTGCAACCTCGATTAACCCGGTCGATTACCAAACTCGTCGTGGTGATTACAAGGAGATAGTTCGATTACCCGCTATCCTTGGAGTCGATGTTTCAGGGGTGATTGAGGCAGTTGGAGAAGCCGTGACTGATTTCAAGGTGGGAGACAACGTGTATTACTCGCCGCAAATTTTTGGAGAATTCGGTAGCTACGCTCAGTATCATGTGGCTGATGCAGCGATTGTTGCATTGAAGCCTGCAAATTTATCGCACATTGAAGCAGCTTCTTTTCCGCTTGCAGGCGGAACGGCTTGGGATTGTCTAGTGACTAGGGGCAATCTACAAGTCGGTGAAACAGTTCTCATCCATGCGGGTTCGGGTGGAGTGGGTTCGATCGCAGTTCAACTCGCCAAAGCGATAGGGGCATACGTTTTTGCGACGTGTAGTTCTAGAAACCGAGATTTCGTGACAGAACTGGGCGCAGATCGGGTGATTGATTACAAAAATGAAGATTACGTAGAAGTCATTCGTCAAGAAACAAATGGACTGGGTGTGGATTTAGTTCTAGATACGATCGGCGGAGAAACAATTCAGCGTAGTCTAGAAATCATTCGTCCCTTTGGTAGGCTTGCAAGCATTGTAGACATTGCAATACCGCAATCGCTTCTTAAAGCATGGGGAAAGAATCTGACAATTCATTTTGTTTTGTCACCCCAGTACCGAGCAAAATTAGAGGCTTTGACAAAACTAATCGAGCGTCAACAGCTTCGCCCAGTGATTGATTCAGTATTGTCTTGGGATCAGGTCGTTCTGGCACACCAGCGTCTAGAGCAGGGAGGAACACGGGGCAAAATTGTACTGAAACTTACAGAAAATTAGACTAGCTTCACGGCGTTGATAATTGCTAAACGGATTGGAGTTCGATTTTTGAAGGTCAATATTGATTGAAACTGGAGAAACAGGATGATACTGCAAGGTAAAGTGGCTAGATTTTAGGAGAAATAGGAATGATACTTCAGAGTAAGGTGGCGTTAGTCACCAGTTGTCATTCTCTATCTTGGCATTGTGTCTACCCAGTATTCTGATGTCTCTAAAGATTAAATCAATGGCAGTTTTAAAACAATTTGGGATTCTATTTGTGTTGGGCATTGTGGGCATTGTGATGGTTACGATTACATCGATTCCATTAGTTGAGCAACAGTTGGCGAAACTGTCTCCAGAAATACTGGCAAAAGTCCCGCCACTGTGGGTTTTAATACTCCTACAAGGACTACAGCTTACAGTTCTACTGGCAATCAGCATTCTGATCGGAATTGGCTGTGCCTATCGCGTTGGATTACGCTCACATTTGATTGACTACTGGGTACTTCATACCTCTAAGATTCCATATTCTGTCATTGAGATGAAAAGGAGCTTGGGTGTGGGTGCAGCGACAATGATCATTCTCCTGTTGCTCGATCGGTTCATGAAATATGCTCTACCTGAAGCGCTACAGGCATCCAATAACACAGAACCGAATTGGCTGAGTTCACTTACAGCAATGCTTTATGGCGGCATCACTGAGGAAATTCTGATGCGCTGGGGCTTAATGTCGCTGCTTGTTTGGATAGCGTGGAAAGTCTTAAAACAAGGTATTACGTTGCCAAGCCAAGGAATATACCAAGGTGCGATTGTGCTAGTAGCGCTGGTATTTGGGCTTTTACACCTGCCCGCAACTGCCGCGATAGTTCCACTCACTCCGCTTGTGGTTATCCGAGCAATATTACTCAATGGGATAGCTGGCATGGCTTTTGGTTGGCTCTTTTGGCAATACTCACTTGAGGCTGCGATGTTATCCCACGTCAGCTTTCATGCCTTTTCCTTTGCTCTTAGCCTTTTGTTGGCAAGATTTGTCTGAGCTTTCTTCTAAAGCGATTTCACGATCATTTCAAGAGAGAACAACCGGACTTAGATTTTAGGAGAAATAGAATGATACTTCAGGATAAAGTGGCGCTTGTCACTGGCGGAACTTCAGGAATTGGTCGTGAAACAGCGATCGCTTATGCCCAACAACAAGCAAAGGTGGTGGTAGTTGGTCGTCGAATTGATGAAGGTGAAGAAACGGTTCGATTGATTCAGGATGCTGGCGGAGAGGCTATTTTTGTGGAAGCAGATATCACGAAAGAAGCCGATGTTAAAGCAATGGTTGATAAAACGGTTGACGTTTTTGGTCGGTTGGATATTGCCTTTAATAATGCAGGAATGGGCGGCGAAAATCCCTCATTGATTGAGCAAACAGAAGCTGAATATGACCGCACTATGAATGTCAATGTCAAAGGTGTTTGGTTGTCGATGAAATATGAAATTGCTCAGATGTTGAAACAGGGAAGTGGTTCGATCGTCAATATGGCATCTGCGGTTGGAGTCGTTGCACTTCCTAACATACTCCTCTACACCGCGAGTAAACATGCGGTAGTAGGCTTAACAAAAGCTGCTGCGCTCCAATATGCCAAAGCGGGTATTCGCATCAATGCCGTTGCACCAGGGTCAATCCAAACAGATATGTTTGAAGCTGCTACGCTCCAATATGCCAAAGCGGGTATTCGCATCAATGTAGTTGCACCAGGGGCAATCCAAACAGATATGTTTGAAGCAGTTACAGATGAAGCCAAAGCTTACTTGACAGGACTTCACCCGATCGGACGAATTGGAACACCGCTTGAAGTTGCAAATGCAGTTCTGTATTTATCATCTGACCTGGCATCGTTCACAACAGGTGCAACATTGCTGGTAGATGGTGGGTTTGTAGCGCAGTAGTCGAAAGGCAGTGCGAAATGTTTAATACAGCATTTCAAGCGACTCACTAAAGCAACACTGAAATCGGTTCGCTAACTTCATAAGAAACTCCATAAGAATCTGCAAGAAGTTGAGTGTTGGAACTGACTATACTCAAGTGAACTAAGACAAAGAGAACTTAGGAGTTGATGATTATGTCCAAAGTTGTAGAACAGAAAAAGATGATGAACCAAAACAAAGAGATTTACGAGTGCGTCATTGTCGGTGGCGGTTCCGCTGGACTCAGTGCGGCACTGCTTTTAGGCAGAAGTCGCCGTCGAGTGTTAGTCTGCGACAAAGGGAATCCGCGTAACGCTCCCGCACACGAGTCGCACAGCTTTTTCACCCGCGATGGCATCAGTCCGCATGAACTTTTGAACATTGGGCGCGACCAACTCAAACCTTATAAAAGCGTTGAATTTCAAGCGATCGGGGTCAAGGAAATCACCCCATCCGGCAATCAATTTGAAGTAGTGTTTGAGGATGGCACAATAAAAAAAACGCGCAAAATTTTGCTGGCTTTCGGGGTAATGGATGAATTTCCAGCTCTCGAAAACTTTGGTGATTTCTGGGGCAAAAGCGTGTTTCATTGTCCCTATTGCCATGCCTGGGAAGTGCGCGACGAGCCGCTTGCCATTGTTGGAAATGGCGAAACGGGCATCGAAATGGCGGCATTGCTGAAAAATTGGAGTGCTAATTTAGTCCTCTGCACCAACGGCAAAGCCGATCTAACCGCTGATCAAAGGACACTGTTAAAAAACCATAAAATTCTTGTTCGCGAAGAGAAAATCATCCGACTCGAAGGCGATAACGGACAATTGGAAAACATTGTTTTTGAGACAAATGAGAAAATTGCGCGTCGCGGAATACTGATCAGACCAAAGCAAACACTCCGTTCAAACCTAGCTGAAAAGTTAGGCTGTGAGTTGAATGAATTCAATTTAATCAAGACGACCAATGTTTTTAACGAAACTAGCGTCAAAGGCGTTTATGCGGCAGGTGACATCACTTCACCCATGCAAGTGATCGTCGCTGCTGTTTTTCAGGGTAGCGTTGCTGCTAGCGGCTTAAATCACTCTCTGATTATGGAAGATTTCGTCTAAATCAAGGTAATTCAATCTTCATCAGAACAAGCATCGTGGCCAGGGTAAACGCATCTAAATTAATTTGACAAACACCTAAATTTGTGCACTACTAAATAACTAAAAAAACCTTCTA
>NZ_JAUBVF010000079.1:0-24865 GCF_036705685.1 Microcoleus sp. AT3-A2 | reverse complement strand
CCTAACACATCTCTTGATGAAGTTATTCGTGCTTATTGTGCATAAAGAGTGTCTCATACTTATTTGAAATGACTATATAGTCACGATAAAACTAAGGGCGATCGAGGTCTGCTACATTCCTTAACCCTACGATAATCTTACGCTTACAACAAAAAGAGGGGATTCACCTGCAGCAGCCTTCTCTGTCTTTGGGTAGACCGCATTGGTTTTTTCTTTTGATAAGATTCCGTTAAACGAAGGTTAAAATAACACTTAATAGAATATGAAACTCAACATTCCTTTAGCTCCTGGGGCTGTAACCCAATTTTTGCTTCGAGTGGTGACCTGTCTAGTTGTAATATCTTTCTTAAGTGAGATGACGGTGTACTTCTTGCCTGCTAGCCCGTCTGACAACTACTTCGTAAAGGTATTCAGCGTTGATTCCGAGCGGAACATTCCAACGGCATACTCAGTTTTGGCATTGCTATTTAGTTCTCTATTGCTAGGTGTGATTGCTTATGTGAAAAATTTGGATAGTTGTCGCTACAAGCGTCACTGGAAAATTTTATCATTCATATTTTTATATCTATCTTTAGACGAAGCTGGTCAATTGCACGAAAACTTGGTAAATCCAATGCGAAGTCTCCTAAATGCCACCACAGGATTTCTTTACTTTACTTGGATTGTGCCGTTCGGTTTTCTACTAGCAATCTTTCTCATATCCTACAGTAAGTTCCTGTTACACCTTCCTCTTCCTACAAAAAAAATGTTTGTTGCAGCGTGCTCTCTTTATATTGGAGGAGCATTGGGGATGGAACTGCTAGGGGGATACCAAGCTTCTACAGTGGGAGAGGATAATATAGTTTACCAGGTAATAGTGACCGTTGAAGAGTCATTAGAAATGCTCGGTATCGTTGTATTTATCAACGCCTTGATGTCATATATCAAGACCTATTTAGGCGGGGTAACTTGGAATATTTATATACCAGGAAAAAACTTACAATTTACTGAGGATCGAAATATTGGCCTAGCTGCCATGAGCGAACCAGCAAACACGAGATCAAGGTAAATCACTTGAAACCGGGTTTGAGCGACGAAAATACTGTATTCGGGTGTTTAATGTCGATAAAGAACCCGGTTTCTTTCGTACTGATGCGTGCTGGACTGGAGGTGCTGCGATTTTCGGCACACCAAACGACTAATAGACTAATATGTAGGGTGCTTGCTGCACCAAACGACTAATTAGGCTTGGAACAGCTTAGTTCACAGATGACATCCTCACCTTTACCAGAAAATCGCTAAGAGCAACCTTTGCATCAGAATTTGACTGCAAATGACTTGTACTACTTGCATCTACCAATATATTAACCAGTCGAACGCGCTCTTGTCGATAAAACTCGATCTCAGCATCTTCCAGCACCGATTTTTCCTCCCCGCCCAGCTTTCTAGCAATCAAATCGGGAATGTACGACAACTGGAATTTTTCATTTAGTTTTACCAAATTTGCCTCAACTTCCCCAGTTTGCATCAAATGAATCCCTGTCAGCAACACCCGGTAAACATACAGCAGCGGCTTAACCCGACGCGGCTGTTCTTTCTCAAACAATTTCCACTGATTGTGAGCAAAACCGAGATAGTGGTGGCTGTGATGCTTGGTGATGCAATTAGAGGCGATATCTTTTAATTCCTCGTGTTCTTTTGTACTGTAAACTATCAGCGGCGAATACAGTTGTTCTAGCACGTAGCCGTTGCGCTTCAACAGCAACTCAAAAAATTTCTTGATGTCGTGAGTTACTAAATCGAGTTGCATTCCATCCCGAACTTCAGAAACTTCGATTGTTTCTTCTCCACAAATCAGCCCAATTACTTTCGGTAGCGGCAAAATGTGTACTCCCCGCAAGTCGAAGTCAGAATCTGCGGAAGGAAAGCCGTATAAGTGCGAACCGCTGACAGTCGCAAACAGCAGCGGGTAAGGTTGAACGGAGATAATTTGGGCGAGATTCGAGATGTATTCTGTCATTTTTTCAACATTTTATCAATGCTAATTTCAATTCCGGTTAAACAATCGCAAATACCTGTAGGGGCGAGTTTTACCAACCATATATGTCTCAAATTAATGATCTCGTAAACGCGCCCCTTTTAGCCGATCGCACCTCTACGAGATTTAATCAAAAATAGGTTCGCTTTCTCGTAATTAGGACGTTCTGGTAAAGAAGTTGCAGCAAAAGCGCGATCGAACTCACCGTGCAAGCTCAACCGCCAGCGATTCACCTCATCCCAGGATATTTCTTGGTTGCGGATAGATAAAAGTTGCGATCGATAATCCTGCACGCGAACAGGTACAAACCCCTCCTTGAGGACAGTAATTCCTGACAGCAACAAGCGAATTAAGTGCATCGCGTGCTTCCAACGAATTTCCCCGGTATTGCGGAGGTCTTGCTCCATTTTTTTAAATTGAGACAAAACGTAGCTATTGTAAGTTTGATAAACCAATTGAGAAAGAAAGATTTCCCGAATTTCGAGCAATTCTTGTGCTACAGGAGAAACAGTTTCTACTAATGGGGTGTACAAACATTCTAGCACATTTGGATTAGCTTTTAGTGCCAAAACTAGAAACTTTTGCAGTTCCCAATAGCATTCCTGGTTTTCCTGGTTTTCCAATTGTTCTGGAATGCCGTAAAGCGACCAATGAAGTATTGCGGGCGGCAGGTAAATCCCGCGTCTGTCTGTATCGGATTGCTCGTTATCAAGACCATAAGCTCTGGAACCAACAATGCAGCGGTAAATTACAGAATCATAGAGGTTGTATTCTGCCAAAAAATCTCCTCCTGACTGCAATCCTTCGCTCTGAAACTGCTTGCGGATGCTGAGTTCGTGCCGCCGCAGACTAACTTCTGTTCCGTCTGGGAGTTTGACTAAATATGCGTGGGAATTGTCCGTAGGCGATTTGACAATGACACCTACTGCGCCCTGTTTCCAAGATTGGTCGCCGCCGGGATTTTTGACCTCAATTTTGGTGACAATTTGGGTTCCGGCGGGCACGATTAAGTTGAAATTTTGAGGAAGACTGGGGTTTGTCATGAGGAAACCTCCTGCGGGGACACGAGCTACAATGTCAGTGTAGCATATATGTAGTATGAAAGGGAGTTTTGGGCGATCGGGGATTTGGCCTTGTTGAACATTGTCTAACGATCGAGGAGGAACACGGCCAGCGACTTAAGGAAAAGGTGTTGGAAATTGTGGAGACTCATCCGACAATTGCAGCAATTCGCAATGGGGAAGCAGTGACGGACTTGAAACTGGTCGCGTTAGAGTGTACAGTGAGGTAAGAGTTGCGCGGGGGGAACCGGCAGTTGTCGGAGTCGAATATTCGCAAGGCGTTTAATTTGAAGGTAAATAGTTTATTATCGTTTCTGCGAGAGTTATTCGAGATTGAGGGATTGCCGGATTATCAAGATGTGGTAAGGCGCAATTTTGAGGATTTTATACAAGAACGTCAGTTTAATGCGAATCAGATTCGGTTTTTACGGGCAGTTCAGAATGTGTTTTTGAAGAATCGGCGGTTGGAGGTAGCAGATTTGTATGAGGAACCGTTGGATAGGTTTGGGGAGGATGCTGTTGAGCGGTGGTTTAGTGAAGAGGAGGTGGATGAGTTAATTGAGTTTGCGGAACGGTTAGCAGCTTAGAGTTTCATTTTAATTTAGAATTGCCATGTCTTCTTTTTTTACCTCTGGACCTGCTGAAGATGATTTATATAAGAGTCTTAGAGACGGACTCACTTTTTCGGAAGACGAAAAAATTATTCAATCTATGTTTTTTAAGGATAAGGATGACAAGAGAAATATTGAGGATATGTGGTCTTTGTATAAGCCTTATGCAGATAATAATTTTTTGCAAGAAGTAAGAAAATATTTTCATCCTCGCTTTTGGGAAATGTACTTAGGGTTTTCTTTGATTAAACAAGGAATATCATTAGTTCCATATGATAAGCATAAAGGGGGACCAGATTTACTGATTTTGAGTGACAAATTGAAGGTATGGTTGGAAGCCGTAGCCCCAACAGCAGGTACGAGTGCTGATGCAGTTCCTGAAATAGAGTGTGGAGATGTTCCCGATGAGCAAATCAAACTACGTTACTCTTCTGTGATAGATGAAAAGTATGAAAAATTCAAGAAATATACTGATAAAAAAATTATTTTAGAAGATGATTGCTATGTTATAGCTGTGAATGGTGGTGCAATCCCATCGGCAAGCAAAGAGATAGATATTCCTAGAATAGTTCGTTGTGTTCTTCCCTTTGGAAATGAAGTTATAGAAATAAATATCGACTCCTTAGAAGTATTAGATGTACATCATCAATATCAAGACGCATCCTATAAAAAATCAGGTAGCCCTGTGTCAACAAATATATTTTCAAATTCTGATTATGACGGAATCAGTGCTATCTTATTTTCAAATGTAAAAGCACTAATTTATCCAAATTACCCTGGAAACGATTTTGTATTGATACATAATCCGCTAGCCAAAAATCCGTTGCCTAGAGGATTGATACAACTTGGACGAGAATATTGGGTAGAAAACTCAACTCTCAAGCTTAGTAATTGGATGAATCATTAGCAAGGGGATTTAGGAATCTAAATTTCTTTACAAACAGACTCTAAAAAATGCTCACTGACGCTGAACTCCGGCCAGTTGACCCAATTTGAGATAGATTACCATCGTCGGGAGTCTGGAACCCAAAGCAGGATGAGGTTTTTTATCAGCCGCGCAGGTTACAATGGAGAGGTTGCTGAAGTTAGAGCATATTATGGGGATAGAAGTGCGGGAGTTGATGAGTTTTATAGATGAAAAATGAAAGTTAGAGAAGTTATTAAAATGTTAGAAGATGATGGTTGGTATTTAGCTAGAACAAAGGGCAGTCATCGTCAATTTAAACACCCTGAAAAGGCGGGAACTGTCACTGTGTTAGGTAATTTAGGCGTTGATATGCCAATTGGTACGCTTAAAAGTGTTTTGCGACAATCTCAAGTAGAGGAGGAAGATTAATGCGTTATGCTGTTGTAATTGAAAAAGGTGAAACTAGCTACGGTGCGTATGTTCCAGATTTACCGGGATGTGTAGCTGTGGCTGAAAGTTTAGAAGAGGTGAGAAATTTAATTAAAGAGGCGATCGCCTTCCATATTGAAGGACTACAAGAGGATGCTTTTCCGATTCCCGAACCTGTCTCTATTTGCGAATATGTTGAAGCTTAAGAAGCTGACGGCGGTTGAAACTGCGGCTACAGAAAATTTCGTCCCAGCAGAGGGGGACTAAGAAATAAGACGAATCAGAAAATAATTTAGATGGGCAATACTGGATTTGAACCAGTGACCCCTTCCGTGTGAAGGAAGTGCGCTACCACTGTGCTAATTGCCCGCAGATAATTAACATACCATACCAAGTCCAAATTTGCAACTAAATTTTTCCTAAAAAATCAGCCGCTGGTTTCCGAGTTTAACTCGACACAATGCCAAGAATACAGGCATTTGTCGAGTCTGGCATCAGTTAACCTGCCACCAACCCGCCGAGGGGCCGACAAATCGCACTACAATCCACCAAGCCACCAAAAGGCTAATCCCGAACCAGCTTCCGCGACTTGTCCACTTCACAAAATCTTCGCTTTGGGTTTTCGTGATTGGCAGCCAGGCAACGATGCGTTCTTCTTTACCGTATTCGTCGCCGATCGACTCTTTGCGACGCTTAGCTTCACCCATAATCTTTGTCTACTAAATTAGATTTCAACTGGATACCTAACCAAATTATAGGCCAACAGGTCATCTCAAGCCTGCGTCAGCCACGTCGTATCCAAATAATCAATCCTCGCAAAAGGACTCAAAGCCGCTAAAACCTGCTGTCCATAACTGCGGTGAATCACCCTGCTGTCGAAAATCGCCACAACCCCTTGACGTTCTCGCACCGGCGCGATCGCCCGCTGCAACTCATTCAGCGCCGCCGGCAGCAAATACAACCGAAACCAATCCTTCCGCCGTTCCTTATAATAAGCCACACGCGCCGTCACCAAAGGATTCTCCAAAGAAGGTAGCGGCAATGTTGCGATCGCCAGCAAGTGAGGCGCCCTCAATTCCCCCTGATGTTCCCGCCAAAACTCCCACCCCGTCACCAAAATCGCATTCTCGCCCACATCTGTCTTTTCTACCTGCACGCGAGAACCGAACTCAGAAGCCAAAATCGCCGCCAGCCGAGCCCTCAGCGGTACATCACCAACAATCAGCACCGTTAAACCCGCCACCGACGCGCTCATCAACAGCAAAGTCCGAATTTCTTCCATTAAAACACCCTGAAATTCCGGCGTATTTGGCAGCGGCAGCCAGTTGGGAATGTACAGTTGAATTAATTCGCTTTGTCGATCGGGCGAAAACTTAACGCTCGTCAGTTCTGGCAGTCCCAGCATTTGCCGGAAGATCGGAGCCTTCGGTTCCACATCCACCGCCCCCCCAATCAACACCACAGGCTGACAATCCCAAATTTCGCTCAAAACCTCAGCCACCTGCACCGGCGCGCAGAACAGAGAAAATGAGCCAGCCTCCCGATGAATTTGGGCCCACCGCAGTTTTCCGTTTGCTTCCCACCGCTGCCAAAAATTGCTCCAAGCAGCCGGAATCAGCGAATTTGGCTCGATTTTTTCAAACAGCCCCTGCAAAATATTTTGCTCTGCCGTTTCCAGCAAATAGCACTCCTCTGGTTTCGCCGGATGCTGAAAGAAAGCCCGCGTTAGCAGTACCCGCCCTTGGAGGATTGCATCGGCTTCCAAAGGCTGAGATTGCATTAAATCATTCCAGTCAGCAGGTTGCAAACACGCCGTCAATTGCTGGCGCGTCCAAACTTCCAAGTCATCCACACCGTCGATAATTGTCGGAATATTGCTGTGAAGTTCCGAATTCCCCGCCAAGCGAGCCGCCAGCCACGACTCTGGATCGGCTAGCATCAATCCTCGTCCAGTGGCACGATCGGAATAAGTCTCGATCGACTTATCAGTTTGCAGCCACTCTTGCAAACGTGGAATTTCCACAGCTCTCAAATGCTCAATCAGCCGTGTCGGCGCCACCAAAATCACAGGTTCCGGCCACATCAAAATCGGCATCAAATAGCTGACTCGATACCGCTGTCGGTAAGCTCCAGCAGGAAGCCCCGTTTGGATCAGAGCGCTGCGCCCCAAGCGCAATGCCCGCGCCACGAGCCGCGCCATCGTTAAATGGTGGGGCCAGTGCGGCTCGGAGTTCGATCGCAGGAAGCGGAGCAGCGAATTGTGGACTTCTACCTCAATCAATCGGTTTTAAAATTGACATTTCTCACTCAACATAATCAAAACTGGCCAGAAAATCAACTACTTTTTGACCGAGAGGCAAACTGAATTTACTCTCCTGATGAGTTGCACCTCCCTTCCCAAAATTCCCGTGAGAATTCACCATCAAACTCTCCTGTCCCGAACTAATTAAAATAGTTTGGGTAGGTGACTCAAAAAACTTTGTTGGCTGACTCACCCGTGATATATCAGAGACCAAATTTATCAACTCATTTAATTTATTTGTAGCTATACTCAATGCTTTACGCAACTGCAATATTTGTTTTTCTTCCAAATTTTGAGTTTCGATATTTTTGCCAATAACCATAATATTTCTCTGAGTTTGTACAGCATCCTTAAAAGGAAGAATCGCCAAAAAAGCTGCTGGCAATAAATACTCATCGCTCTCAAATCTAAAAGTTAGAGTTGTGCGGCGGTAGCCGACTTCAATATTAGGAGGAAAATTCATTGCCCGGTAATGCCGAGCTATTTCGCTGTAAGCTGTTGCTAAAGTGCTGTTTGCTGAGTAGTCTAAAAGTGCGTCAACCACAATTTGCACTAACCCCGGCGTGTGATTTAAAAATTTTCTCGATTCTGACGGCGAATTAAATTGTTGAATCTGAGTGCGATCGCCTGCGGGGCTGAGGTCAACCCACTGGCAAGTAATATCATCTGCGATGATGCCACATCGAGGAACCAAATACAGTTTTGCTCCTGTTAAAGTTGCTCCCCTCAAATCAGCGCCCACCCAATCTGCATTAATCAAATTTGTTTCTGTCAAATCAGCGTGAACGAAACTAGCACTTCCTAAATTAGTATTTCTTAAATCTGCTCCGTTAAGGTTAGCTCCGCTCAATTTAGCACTGCTGAGATCGGCGCCGTTGAGGTTAGCTCCCGTCAAATCAGCCCATTTGAGGTTAGCTCCGCTCAAATTGGCACTGCTGAGATTCACCTGTTGCAATGAAGCTTGTCTCATATCGGCATTGTTAAAATTAACGCCGCTAAGTTCTGCTTTCGTCAAATCTGCGCCGTGTAAGTTAGCTTCTTGAAAGTTAGCTGAAGCAGCCGAAGCACCTCTGAGATTTGCACCGGAAAGATTAGCAGCGCACAGGTTAGCTTCCGTCAGTTTTACCTCTCTTAAATCTGCTTCAGTCAGGTTTGCACCGCTGAAGTTAGTTTTGCTGAGTTCGCAGCGGACTAATTCGCTTCTAATCAGGGATGCTCGGATTAATTGAGCTGCACTTAAATCGGCTCTCACTAAGTTTGCTACGTTGAGAGTAGCCCCGTTTAAGATTGCCCGCGAGAGGTTGGTACTGCTGAGTCTAGCCACATTCAGGTTAGCTTCGCTCAAGTTAGCTTCGCTCAAGTTAGCGCCGCTGAGGTTGGTGACAAATAAGCTAGCCCCCCTTAAATTTGATTGGCTGAGGTTGATGCGGCTGAGATTAGCTTCATTCAGGTTGATTCCTGTGAAATCTCTGTCGCCTTCAGTGTATCTTTTGACGATTGCAAATCGTTTGAGCAGTTCTTCAGCTTCCATTTGTTTACCTGAATAAAATGGCGATCGGCTAACTTTTATATGGCATGAAGAGAAATGATATCAAATTAATTTATAGTATTTACTCACCGAGCTGATAAAAGCTTTTGACAAACTCAATGACCGTATTGAGTGGCGGAGTGGTAAATCTTTGAGCTTTAATTGCAGGACTGATAGATGTTTTGTTGACTCCGGGCAAATTTGTCAAGTTTCTGCCAAAATCTGGGTGATAGTGAATCATCAAAGTTTCGGCGCTGGAGTTGGCCAGTACAGTTTGGGTAGGTGATTGGAAAAAACTTGACATCGGTTCGCGATCGAGGCGAATCGGCTGAATTTTCATTTCCCCTATTTTTCTCATTGTTTTGGTCAGGGCTACGTTTAATTGCACTACCATATTTGAGACTCTGACGCCCAGGTTATTACCACTTTGGGGTTGAATCATCTTGATCAGAGTAATCAAATTTTTCTGAGTAAATGCTGCATCACTAAAGGGAATAATTGCAACGAAAGCGGTGGGAAATAGTTGCTCGTCCTGTTCTATTTTAAATGATATGATTGTGCGCCTGGAATTAACTTCGATACTGGGAGGATGGTTCAAAGCAGGGTATTGACGGGCAATTTGGCGGTAGGTAGCTGCAAGGACAAAGTTAGCATCGGGGTCGAGGGGTCGATCGACAATAATTTGAACTGTCGGCGGTGTAGCGTTGAAAAACCTTTGAGATTCTTCTGGGGTAAAGCGCTGAATGTGGCTGCGATCGCCGTTAGGACTGAGGTCAACCCAATCGCAGGTAATGTCATCTGCTTTCACATCAAACCTAGACACCGCGTAAATTTTTGCCCCCGTCAGGGCCGCCCCCGTCAAATCTGCGCCCACCCAATCAGCGTGAATCAAATTCGCTTGAGTCAAATCTGCGTGTACCAGAGTAGCGTTCAACAGATTGACATTGCTCAAATTTGCCCCGTACAAGTTCGCCCCGCTCAATCTCGCTTCATCGAGGTCAGCGCCGGTCAGGTTCGCCCCGCTGAGGTCAGCCCACCGGAGATTAGCGCCTCGCAAGTCAGCGCCACTAAGGTTTGCCTGAGAAAGATTAGCTTGTCTGAGTTCGGCATTGCAGAGGTTGACTCCTCGCAAGTCTGCCCTGCTGAGGTCGGCTCTGTGCAAGTTTGCTCGTTCCAAGTTGGCCGCTGTTAGAAAAGCGCCTCTCAGGTGAGCCCCGCTGAGGTCGGCTTGCTCTAGATTGGCTTCTCTGAGGGTGGCTTCTCTTAAATCTGCTTCGCTGAGGTTTGCCCCGCTTAAGTTTGCACTGCTGAGGTTGGCTCGGATCAGTTCGGATCTGATCATTGTAGCTTCGACGAGTTGGGCTTCGCTGAGGTCGGCTCGAATCAAGTTAGCCACGTTGAGGATAGCGCCGCTGAGGTTGGCTTTGTAGAGATTTGCACCGCTGAGTCTGGCAACATTGAGTTTGGCTTTTCTCATGTTGGCGTTTGACAAATTGGTGCCACTCATGTTGGTGAGACTCAAGATTGCCTCACTGAAATTAGCCCCACTGAGATCGATCCTGCTGAGATTTGCCTCGCAAAGGAGGATGGCAGTAAAGTCTCTTTCTCCTGCTGCATATTTGGTGATGAGTTCTTCGGCATCCATGCTTTTCAATTTCCCTGATGTCTTAGCTAGAACAAAGCTTTATTGTGCCAACTTTTAAACTAGAATAAGCATTTTCTGTAACTTGATGCAATATGCTTAGACATCTATATTGTGGAAGCCTTTTATAAAATCCAAAATGCTAGTGATATTAGCTTGAGCCAATTTTGTGCTTTCGGCTAACTTCCCCGATGTTGAGTTACTTGGATCGTATTTTTTAATCAGGCGCTTGCCGAAGGCTGGGTGGTGATATACGCTGAGTCTTTGATCGCGAGAATTAATTAAGCTCATCTGTGTTGGAATCTGAAAAAAATTGATGCTTTCGCCTATTTTTGGAAAAGAACTGGAAATTTTGATTTGGTCTACTTTGCTGATAGCTTGGTTAAGAGCTTTGCTGCATAACTGGACGTGTTTAGATTCTTTGACGTTAAGTTTGCCTGCATCGTGGGATTGAATCATTTTCATCAAAGCTATTAGGTTTTTTTGAGTTGTGGCAGCGTCGTTAAAAGGAATGATGGCAACGTAAGCGGTGGCAAATAATTTATCGTCGCTGTCCATTTTAAATGCGAGTACGGTGCGCCTGGAGCTGACTTCGATCGTGGGAGGCTGACTTAAACTCGGGTATTGTTGGGCAATTTGGTAATAAGTTGCAGCTAGTGCAAAATGAGCGCCTTGGTCTAAGGGCGAGTCAATCACGATCCGAACTGTGGGCAAGGTTTCATGAAAAAATTCGTGGGTTCCTCCCGAGTTCAACCAGTAAATTTGGCTGTGGTCGCCGTTGGGGCTAAGATCAACCCACTTGCAGGTCATGCCTTCGGTTTTGATGCCGAGCCGCGAAACTGCGTGAAGTTTTGCTCCGGTTAAGGTGGCTCCGGTTAAGTCGGCTCCAATCCAGTCGGCGCGGATCAGATAGGCATTTGACAGGTCGGCGTGAACTAAGCTGGCATTCAGCAAGTTGGCGTGGCAGAGGTCGGCTCGGCTGAGGTCGGCGCCGCTCAATTTGGCTTCGCTCAAGTCTGCCCAGCGGAGATTGCAGCCGCTGAGAATGGCCCAGCGCAAATTGACGCCGCTGAGGTCGGCGCCGCTGAGTACGGCTTGAGTGAGGTTGGCTTGTCTCAGTTCTGTGCCTCGCAAGTCGGCGCCGCTGAGGTCGGCTCGGCTAAGGTCGGCTCCTTGCAGGTTGGCTTGTTCGAGGTTGGCTTCTGTCAAGCACGCGCCGCTGAGGTGAGCGCCTCGAAGGTTGGCTTGAGCGAGGTTGGCTCCTCGAAGGGTAGCTTCGGTGAGGGTGGCGCCGCTGAGGTTGGCTCCGCTAAGGTTGGCTCCGCTGAGCTCGGCTCGAATTAGCTCGGCTCTGATCAGTTTGGCTCCTGTGAGTGTGGCTTTTTTGAGGTCAACTCGCACTAGGTAGGCGACATTGAGGTCGGCGTCGGTGAGGTCGGCGCCACCTAGATGGGCGCCACTGAGTCTGGCGATGTTGAGTTTGGCACCTGTGAGGTTGGTTTTGCTGAGGTTGGCTCCGCTCAGGTTTGCTACACTCAGATTCGCACCCTTGAGGTTGGCTCCGCTCAAGTTGACGCCGCTGAGGTTGGCCTCAGTCAGGTTGATTCCGGCAAAGTTTCTTTCTCCGGCGGCATATTTTTTCAGGAGTTCCTCGACTGTCATGGGGGCGGCACCGTATCAAATATCCCCATTTTATTGCTATGAATATCGGTATTGTAGGACTGGGTTTAATTGGCGGCTCGATCGGGCTGGATTTACGATCGCGCGGGTTTAATGTTTTGGGGGTTTCGAGTCGGCAGCAGACTTGCGATCGGGCGCAAGCTCGCGGTGTTGTCAATGAAGCCAGCATAAACCTGTCTCTGATGGCAGCAGCCGATGTGGTTTTTATTTGCACGCCGCTGGGGTCGATCGAGCCGATCGTCCGAGAGTTGGTGCCCTATCTTTCCCCTGATACTATTGTAACCGATGTCGGTTCCGTAAAAACACCCATAGTGCAGGCTGTGTCTCCTCTGTGGCAGAATTTTGTGGGGGGACACCCGATGGCGGGGACTGCTGAAAGCGGAATTGAGGCGGCGGTGCCGGATTTGTTTGTGGGCCGACCTTACGTGGTGACGCCGACTGCCCAGACGCCGGCGTTTGCGGTGGAGAAGGTTGAGGAAATTGCGCGGTTGCTGGGTGCTAAAGTTTACCGATGTGAGCCGATCGAGCACGATCGAGCTGTGGCTTGGATTTCTCATTTGCCGCTCATGGCGAGCGCGACGCTGGTTGCTGCCTGCGATCAAGAGGGCGATCGGGATATTGTTAATTTGGCCCAACATTTGGCGAGTTCTGGTTTTCGGGACACGAGCCGCGTTGGCGGCGGCAATCCCGAACTGGGAGTGATGGTGGCAAAGTACAATCGAGAGGAATTATTGCGATCGCTCTCTCTTTACCGCGACAGTCTCGACGAGTTCATCAGCGATATTGCAGCCGAAAATTGGCAAAGTCTCGAACACAAGCTGAAGCAGACTCAACAAGCAAGACAGAATTACAACTTGTGAGCCAAAAATTACAAGCCAATTCAACCAGTAATTGACGTTCAGGTTGAGGCGCAAATAGTTGGTGTAGTCGCTAAAATGAATCCCCAGCGTTAGAATTTATGAAACTTATAGATTATGTTTTTTTACAGTTTGAGATATCTTCTTTGCTTCAACAGTGTAGAGATGGTTTAGAAAATGCTAAATCCTTTTTGAGTGAGGATGCTTTAGACGATTACTTGTATAGGTTGGAGCGTTTAACTTCCATTCATGAAGCTTTGTCTAATCCTTTTTCTAAAAAGAAAGAGCCTACAGAAAAATAGATTTGATGGGTTTTTGTTTACATAATTGTTCGCAGTGCCGCTAGTCCTGCCAGATGGATGGGATAGAAGTAGTAAAAAAACCTTTTCTTGATCGCACTTGGCTTTCGGTCTTTACTTGGGTCGTGGTAAGCCAATATTAGCGGGGTGAAAATTGCAAATATTTGAAGTAAGTAACCTGATGTTATTGCATACACTCCGTTTATTAGACACCAACTAATCCACCACATCCGATCGCCTTTGCCTTTGAGATTAATCATTAGTAGTGGGCAAGCGACTGCATACCATCCGTAACTTACTCCCCACAACTGAGCTGCTATCAGTCCTAGTATCATTATTAGGAATTTTTTATTTACTTCTACTTTATGAATTTGTGTGAATATTATTACAACCAGCGCAAAGCTAATTAATATATTAAACTCTAGTCTGTTGAATAGTATTACGTATGGAACTTGGCTGATTATTCCAAACAATAGTAGTCTCCTAATTAAAGGTTTAGCACTACTATTTGGCTCCCGTCGTTTCCAATTTTGAACTAGAACCCATGCAAACAGTGGAAAACTTAAGCGGCCAATAATTATCATTGGCTCTATTTCTAGCAAAAAACCTACGTGGTCAATCACCATTAATAACGTTGCTAGCCACTTGATTTCATTTTGACTCATGCTGATATTCCTATTAATTGATTGATAAATTCACTAATTTTTTCTCGACCTTCTTCAGAAATTATGTAGATTTTTTCTCCTTGCTTCCACTCGAAGCCCACTAAATTTTGAGTTCCTAACACATTTAATCTTTTGTAAATTCCAATTCGTGACGGTGGTTTACTTAAATTGATTCCTCTTACTTCTTCTACAATGCTTGATAGAGATAGTCTATTTTTTCGAGATAACACTGCCAATACAAATACATCAACTCTCCTCATAATCTTTCTCAATTCGTCACTTAAATTTTAGTAAACACCTTTATTTAAAGCAATGGGTTGCCAAAAAGATAAGTGGCATTACTGTTGTGCTGACTATGTATCTCTCTGAAGATGGATTTATTGATTGGGCAATAAAATGATTGAACTGATTTTAGCGGTTTCGATCGCAAGCACTACGACAATGCCGCCACCGCCACCGGTTGCGACTCCTGCGCCTAAACCTACCTATACCCCTCCGCCCAAACCTACCTATACTCCTTCACCTGCTCCTAGAGAATCTTGGCGGGATAAAATGTGGCGCCGCTACAAGGAGAATTCCAAGTAATGGCTGTAACTAAAGAAGGTCGTGAGTTAATTTCCAGTATTCTCCGCGTTGGGGATACTGGCCCTGAAACAACTGCTCGTCAGGGAATGAAGACAACCAACGTCCCGGGTTATCCTGTGATTTTGTGTTGGGCTCGATGGGGCGGTTCGGAGTTGAACGCTTCTGGCAATAATAAAGCCTTCCTGTTTTTGCCATATTTACAGACGGGTCAGATGCCGTTGACAAAATATAACGGTGCAACTTCTGTTGAGACTCCGCTTGATATGGTTATGTCAGAAGTTGCCAATCCCTACAACTGTAAGGTCGGCGTCACTCCTTCGCTCAATATTAGTAAGTTAATTGAGGGAGAATATTATAGTTTTGTTCTCGCTTTAAAACCTGCTGCGGTTGGCAATGGCAATAATCCTACTCCTTACTGGGATGGGTGGATTAAGGCAGTTGGTGCTACTCCTAGTGATGTTTTCAAGGATTACTTTGCGTTGTTTAATATCACGAAAACTCAGTGGTCGAAAATTAAAGTTTCTCGTGATGGCGACGAAGAGGAGGAATTGGATGATACTCCTGACCACGTACAGCAATGATGATTTGATATCACTTATCGTTAGCTTTCTTTGGTCTAACCTTTTTATTTTACTAACTCAGTTTTTCTGCCTTGCGTTGATTCTTCGGATAGTTCGACTGTTTATTGATTGAGGTGCCAATGAATGCCTATCGATTTAATGGTTGTCATTCTCGCCGTTTGGCCGCACTTTCTATTATTCTCGGTTGTGGTTTTTGGTTTTTGGGCGATACTTACAGCGTTGCATTAGCAAGCGATCGGATTACTGGAGCTCAAGCAGTGGAAAGAATATCGACTGTTTTGGGTTCCCCTGAACAATTTGCTGAAAATATGAAGATGAGCACTCAAGATTTTATCGCTGACCACTTTGGTAGTATGGCCATTGCCTGTGCTTTTGGGATAGCTATAAGAATGAGGTCTTAACTATGTGGAGCGCTGCTTTTCTTTCGATTTACTTGATGGCTGCTCCGAGCATTTCAGGTAGCGCTGCTGAGGCGATGAATTTCATTAAAGAAGATATCAAGCCTGTGATTGAGTTCTCAATGGATTGGGCAATGAAAGCTGCTTTAGCTGCTACTTCTACCCATGCGTTTATTGTGTTAGCTAAGAGGTTTATTGATTGATGAAGAAATTTATTGATTCAGTAGTTGATGCTGCTGCGAGATACCGTTTCAGGGTTGCGGTATTGGTGCTTAGCCCCTGGTTTTCTCAATTCATTAGTCTTTTTTAGGTTAGGTGGCAAACATGGTTCAAGTTCAAGATCGAGTGCAAGATGAGATTTTTTCATCTATTGACCCTGAGCAAGTTCGTAAACTTAATGAGCTTTTTTGGAAAGCTGATCACAGCAAACTAGCTCAATCTGTTGCTGTTTCCGGTGCCGCTTTAGCTGTTGGGGGGGCTGTTTTGACTGCTGGGGGTGTTTTTGCAGCTCCCACTGCTGGTGCTGGTGGTGATGCTGCTGAAGCTGCAGCAGCTAGTATTGCTTCTGGAGTCACTAACGCAATTAATATGATTCAAGCCATTGATGGTATTGGATTGGCGGCGTTTGGGGTCGCGTTGGCCCCGATGGGGTTTATGGTTACGCTTCGCGTTCTAAACATGGTTTTAAGCCGCGTTTAGATTTTGGAGCGTAACCATTTAGATAAGGCGATCGCGATTGTTTGGCGATCGCCTTTTAATTTAAAGGAGGTTACTTTGCCTTTTACTGCTATATATGGACTTCCTGGGCGGGGTAAGAGTTTGTTGATGTTGCAGCACGGACTGCGGATAGCTGAAAAATATAAGCTTCGGTTAGTAACTAATTTTAATCTTGACCCATTATTTTTAGCTTATTACTGCAAAATCAATAACTTAAAATGGCTTTGGAATAATATACCCAAAGGTATTATTTATTATGTATCCAGCAATAAAAACTTTGCTCAATTTCTTCAAATTCGCAGAGCTGTAATTCTTCTTGATGAAATGGGTTTGTACGCTCCTAGCGCACAGTCCTGGACTCTACCGGCTGAAGCCTTTAACGCAGTAGCAAACAATCGCAAAATGTGCCAGCATATAGTGTATGCCGCGCAATATCCTACTCAAGTCCATTCCTCGCTTCATCAGATTTGTTCTGAAATTCTGTATGCTGAGGGTACGACTGTGTGGAGTGAACAATTGGGCAACGAGCGTTTACTTTTTAAGGACTGTCATTTGTTTATGCCAAGTGAATTCGAGGTGTGGTTTAGGGACCCTAAAGTTCGCAAAAATCCTGTTAAAGTTTGGGTACTCGCAACTAAACATTGGAAGGGTATAATTAGTGCTTTAGATAACTTAACTTTTCAAATTTATGACAGTTTCGGTTTGTTGGAAAAACAGGATGATAAAGTTTTGCTTGATAAGACTTTTGGCTATCAACCTTATATAATTGATTCTGCTTGCTCAGTTGAACTTTCAGCTCAAGACTTGCTTGATGAAGGTCATACTTTTGACGAGATTGAACAGAAATTAGACCAATATTATAAAGCTGATAGATTTAAAAAAAAGCGGATTTATGAAGCTAGTAACAATTATCCTTTCGTTGCTTGGAAGTTAGAGGGTGAGATTCCTTTTCCAGGGCCTCATATTTTTCAGAAGAAATTGATTCCTTTGTGGAATATGCTTCCTGCCGCTAGTTACCCTGGATTGAAAAAATTAGACTTGAGAATTACTAGGGAGTGTTTAATATGGGATAAACTCGATAAACAGACTAAAGATGGATATAAAATAATGTGGAGGGTGTTTATTGGATTAATTTTATGTTTTATTAGTTCATTACTGATTAATGTGTTTTTACCTAGAAATCCTTGGTTGGCGTTTGTTTGTTTTGCAGGCTCGTTTTATTTACCCGTTCAAATGTTCAAATAATATGGAATACTTATCTCGAAACATTAGAATTGATTGGTTGAGATTTCAGGTGTCTAGTTATCATCCTAGTATGCTTCGACAAATTCAGCGTACTTTAGGATTACCATTTGAGCGTAAGCAGCAACAATTGCAGGATGTTCGTGATACTAACATTCTTGCTTTAAATAAAGTTTGGCATGAAGTTCATGAATTTCAAGGTAGTTTGATAGGTACTCGTTATCCTGCCGCTGGAAGTCATGAACCTTATAAGCATTTTGTTGACCTTAATGGTTCCACCCTTTCAGGAGTTAGCTTTGACAAGATTGCTGCTCTTTTAGCTTTTTGTCAGTTTGAGGAGGAATTTGTCGCCAATAGAATTGATATTGCGCTTGATTTCCCGGTTCAAAATCCTCGGTTGTCGCGTCGTTATTGGGAGGTTTTTTTAAGTGATAATTTGTTGGTTGGATATCGCTCTATCCGTCGTATTTCTAATTCTGGCAATAATCGTCCTGGTACTACAGTATATTTAGGTTCTCGCGAGTCGGAGCGATTTGTCAGAATTTACGATAAAAATATTGATGGGGTAGATTACGATCGCCTTGAGATTGAATTTAAGCGTACTCGTGCTGAATGGATTATGCAGGAGATGGTCACTTGTCCTGTTGAGGAACTGCCTAAATTTTTAAATGGTGTGGTTTGCGGCCAAATTAACTTTTCTCGGCAGCGTGAGGATATAGAATTTTTCAAAGATTATAAGTATGGCCCCATATCGGTTCCTGCTCCGTCTCTTCACTTGGATATTGAGCGTTCGATCGCTTTTATTGAAAAGCATTCTGCTACTTTGGCGATGGTTGAAGAATTTATGGGGTCAGAGTGCTTTGACAAATTTATGCGATCGATGTTGGCGGTTGGCAAGCTGCGGATGAAACCACGCCACCGTACTATTTTGGAGAATGCCAAGTTTTTGGGGGTCACTGCTTTGGGAGTTTTTCTGATGTTGGCTCACACTCCTGGGGCGATCGCTTCTGGGTTGAGTTGTCCTGCGCCGGTGCCGCTTTCATTTCAGATGACTCAGAAGTTTCCCATCGATATTGTTCAACCCACGGCTGCCGAGCAAGCGTATTTTGACAACATCGGTGACGGCTGCTTTCAGATAAGTTCTGGCTTAGAGTTTCAGCAGCTTTGTCTTCCCGGCATGATAGTCAACGCGCTTAAGCCGTTTGTAATCATGGGTTTAGGAATTAAATTTATATTTAGTGATTGATATGTTTTTCCTTCCTTTATACATTGCTACTGCGCCCCCGCCTCCAACGTACACTTGGTGCACCTTTCAGATGATTCAGACTAATACCAGTGAGATGATTTCCACTGCTTACGGTATGGGGAATGTGCCGCCTGGAACTGATTTGACTGGTCTTTGTCAGGCTTTTTACACTCGTGATATACGCGCTGAGGATAAGCCCCTGGAGCTTGTCAGTTCTAGCGGCAGTCAGTCACAAGCTAACCCTGATGCTTTTTGGTTGGCTAATACCTGGCGGCGACCGCTGACTGCTGCTGAACTTGAGCAATATGATTGCTTGCTCAATAAAAGTGGTCGACTTGCTTTATCTGATAAAGTTTTGGATTTGATGCCAACTTCCCCTGACTCCATACGGATTCCGGCATTAATGATGTCCGCTATTGATTCGGTGAATTCGCCGATTATGAGGTACGCCGCGGTGGTGATGTACACTACCGGTTTGCCCGTCATGCTTATTGCCGGCTTGGTTAAGGCTTGGCGGTTAGCAAGTAGGAGGTAATTATGTTGCTTCGTTTTGCAAAATTAGCTGGTGGGTTGAGATTGTTGATTGCTGAAGTTGCGCCGCTGGTTGTGGTTTCAGCTTCGATGTTGAGTGCTAGGTCTGCTGCTTATTTGGTGGGGTTTACCTTGGGTTCGATTGGCGCTACTCTGTGGCAGATTGTTGCGGTTTTGATTACTATTGCGGGGATAATCAATCCTGCTTCTCAGGAGGAATGTGATAATTATTATCAGATGCAATATGAGATTGTTACAAGAAATTATGAAAAATGGAATGCTAAATGGGCATCTTGTGGTTATGGTTTTGATCGAGATTGCTGGGGGGATGGTGATGTAGGTTTTGAATCTGTACCATGCACTCCTCCAGATTGTAATGGCAAAAAAGTCTGGCTCCAAACAATTTGGGCAAGTCCTTCTGAGTTTGCATCTCAATCTAAGGGATGTTTTTTAATTGGATATTCTTATGCAGAAGTTGATGGATTGAAAATTGAATATAATCCATTTAAAATTCCTGAACCATTTTTAATTTCTCGCGCTTTGCCTCATCAAATTATTGCTGGCAATCGATTTAAGCAGTTGAATGATGAAGAATGGAAGGATTTAGAAAGTTCTTCAGGATGGGATAAAGGTTATTGGAATGCAGAGTTTACTGATGTAGAATGTCGCGGTTGGCGTCCCGGATGGAGTAACAAAGTAAAATGATTAAATTGTTTTTGAATGGTTTAAAGGTTGGATTAATTGTTAATATTTTCGTTACTATTTTTGGTTTACTGCTTTACACTGTGATAATTGAAAATTGGTTAACTAAACCTGTTGATTCGTTTGAATTGCCCTTAAAACTAGGTACGATTGTAGATTCTGTAAGATTATTTGAAAACCTCACGCCTAATATGCAGCTTAGGAAGTCTTGGCAAAATATTCAGAATAAATTTAGTTATTTCGTTATTGAGTATCAACTTCGAGAGGATTTTTATCATCATGAATCGCCTCGACTAATGAAGTGGTGTAAAGAAAATGATTGTGTTGCTCATCGTATAAAATTTTTAGATAGTCGAACAAACCAGTTTAAAACATTTACTTTGGATGATTTTTTCACTAATATTTACTTAAACAATCATACAGAGTACGAAGATTTTCGATTAAAAGTATTTTTACAAAGTTTACCCACTGGCTCAACTGTTATAATTAGTGAGCCGTTTAGTTCGTTCGATCGCCCTCAAGTTTTTGATAAATTTTCTGAATGGGTTTTAGCGCTGCGCTCTCAACATCCTCAACTTAAATTTGAAATTGGATTGCAGATTCACTTGCAGTGGGCTGATGCGTTTTGGTTCAAGAATTACTGGATATTAGAAGAGTTATCTCAGTTTTCTAAAACTCATAATTACCCTTGGGGTGTAAGTGAATTTTCAAGCTATGACCAAATTTGGAAGCGTCGCATTCGCGGTCGCAGCGCTACCGATCGCCTTTTTTACAAAATTGAAGGTCTAATCCCTCGTCGCCTTCGTCGTGCTGTTGTTCTTCACGGTAGTTATATAGTTCACCGTGAGTCTGTAAAGTATGGTGCGGTGCGATTTACGGAATGGGGGAATATTCAGCAGACTGCCTGGTTTGTGCGTGAGATTGATGTAGAGTATGACTCAAACTATGAGCTGTTTGATTTTAATGGCACCCCGACTGCTTTGTGGTGGGCTGGGATGAGAGGGTTAAAAGATGGTCAAGATTGAGGATTTAGTTACAAATATTCTATAAAAAATCACCTAAGTGATAAACCGATCGCTTAAGAACGTGGGCCGGGGGGGGAGCCGGCTTATGGCCCGCCCTCCCGGCCGCGCTGGTGAAGATTTAGGGCGCCGCAGGCCAACCGGGGTGAGTAATACCCGGTATAACCTAAAGAAGTTGACATATAGTCACTAGAGGTGATATTATCTCAGATTTAGTTTTATATTTTGTATGAAGAGACAATACTTTATTCGTGTTTTGTTTCAGCGGATTGCGCGGCTAAAACGCGAACGCGATTTTTATCGCTATCAAGCTCGGTCCTTGGCTTGCGCTCTGAAGTTTTACCAGCGCCGCTACTAGCTGCTACTGTAGAGTTTGTTGCAGGGACAGTTATGATGACTGGTCTGATGCTTAAGGATCTAACCAGCGGGTATTGTTTGCGGTTTTGCTTCTCATTGCATCTCTGAATGCGTTAGCTGTCATCTGAACCCTCCAAGCTGTTTCTCGCCCGATTTTACTGTCTGTTTTGGTAAAAACAAAAGTCCCTCGTTGAAATTGATTTTTGCTAGGTTTTGCCCCGGTCAGCTCTTTGATTTTGGAACTGGGTAGCAGGATGATGTGATTGGCGGCATATTCCAGCGCTTTGTAGTTTGCCAGCGGATCTTGCTTGGCGGCGAAGTGGCGTGCGATCGCCTCAACTAATTGCAGCGTTTCGTTGAAGTTGTCCAGTTGTCCAGTTGACTTGTCTAGTTGTCCAGTGGAATTGTCTAGTTGTCCACTAGACAAAGATTCTACATTCCTTGGAAACTCCCAGATTTTAGCTCCTGGGTTGCTTTTCATAAACTTGTGCAGTTTGTCCAGTTCGTCCACTGCCTGACTGGATATTTCCCCGCGACTGACTGGAGTTATTTGCAGTGCCTTCATGCGATCGTACACAGATTGTTTACTGGCTAGGCCGTAGCGAGTTTGCAGTTGGGAGATTTTCATTGGTTGATAATTTCTAAGATTTTACTAATTGGTTCCCCGCTTCTGAGAGCTTTGCGGACTGCTGGACACTTGCTGCCTGTACAGTATTTCGCCCGCTGCCGTTTTCCCTCCATCCAGCGGTAACTGTAGTAAGGGCCGGTGCATCCGATTTCAGGGCAATTGATGGAATGTTGCTTGCCACCGCGGCGGATTTTGTAGTGGCTTTCGAGCCAGCCGTTGCCGCTGTATCCTTCATCCGAGTTGTAGTAACTTTTGCTTGCTTCAACTTCCCCTACAACAAGCTCTGCAATTGATTCTGCAACTTCCCCTACAACAGGCTCGACAATTGATTGCGCTGCGGGGGAGATTTCCCCTACAACAGGCTCGACAGTTAACTTAACTTCCTCTGGATACAAAAAATCCCACTGATTGATGTGGGGATTCCAGAATTTCAGGCTGCCGTTGATGGGGTGTACTTGGCTGATTCGGAAAACTTCGCCGCGTTTAACCCATGCTGCGATTGTTGGTTTTCTTCGCAGTTTTACATAATCACCGGCTTTGTACAGGCTTCCGGTAGCGGTGTTTGTGTCAAACAGTGGAAGTTGACTACTGTTCATGTCTTATTGGGCGATCGTGTTCCCGGTTCCATCCCATTTCTAGGATTTTGTAAGTCACTGGATAGTTTTTGAAGATTTTTTGCAGTTGTAGTGCCGCACAAATTGCAATTTCTGTAAATTCACTGGTCGCGTTTGGGTGTCGACTCGCCAGTTGAATGTGAGTAATCATGGCAAATACTGCGATTTCAGGTAGTCTGACGCCTACAGGTTGTGACGTTTTGATTTGTTTGAGCTCGTTGGTAAATGCCTTGATGTCTTCTTCTTCGCTGTTCATTTGCAGTAATGCAGTAAGTAAATAAGTGCCGGTCTCTCCCGGCTGTATTCACCACTTTGATGGGATGGATTTTCTTTTTTGGACTTAGGGCCTGGTACCTTCCCCCTGTGACTCTGAGTGTCAAGTCCTTTCTCAGCGTTCACAGCCCCTTTATTTTTCCCCTGGCAGGTGTCGCCAGTTTTTAGTTAATTAATGAAAGCTGCCGTTGCCCCATCCGGCGGCTAATACATCAGAGAGTCCCGATGGTGCGGGCTAGCTTGAAATTGCTGAGAGAATGTGTGGTAGGCAAGTTTAGACTTCTACACCTTGGCTTGCCTGGTGTTGTTTACCACGATAGTTATTGTAAGTCACAACTTTGACCTAAGTCAAGTTTATGACTTACAATATAACTGTTGTTCTTTGATATGCCTGTGAAACATAGAGTCCCTGAAGTTTTGAATGATAAGTGTCGGCATTTTTTTGAAGCTAGGTGGCCTAATGAGTCACCTTTAGAGATTAATGCTTATAAGTTGAGAGTTTTAACTCATTTAGGGCAAGGTACTTGTCTTAAGTTGATGAGTGATGAATTTTATGTCCCTAACGAAAGAGTTATGGATTGCCTTTGTGAAGTTTTTCAGTTGCAGCCTGGTGATTTTTTATATCACGAGCCTTCTTCCTCGCCTTCAACTGAGAAACCGTTGTTTGCTAATTCTGTTTAATTATAGGTCATAGTCTTGACATAAGTCACAAGTATGACTTATAATAGATTTAGTTTAGTTTCAGATACCCCTGTAACTCTCTCTGGGCTTGTGTTATAAGGCTCAAGCCCTTTCTCTCAAACTATGTACACCTACACTGCCGTACAGCTTCAAGCAAAGACCTTTGGCGAACTCAAGTCGATCGCCCGCGAGCTCAATGTTGTCCCGTCGGGCGATCGGCGTTGCCGCCAAACTTGGATTGATGCGATTGTTGGCGTCGAGCTTCCGCTCCTGGCTTTGATTGAAATTTCCCCCGGTGTCGAAACTGAATCAGTTCAGGAGCCGATCGCACCAGTGGCTGAAACTTCACCTTTTTTAGTTCGTAACGATCGCGTTCGTATAAATTCTGGTTTGTTTTCTGGAATGACTGGGCGAGTTATGCGTGGTGGTACGCGCTTTACGGTACGGGTTGAATTTGATCGCCGTTACGAGCCTTCTGGTGCTTATCATGCTTTTGTAGGACGCGACTGTTTGAGCTTGGTTGAACCTGCTGTTGAATTTGTTGCGGAGGAATTGGCGGCACCATCGGCAATCGAACCTCAAAGTCAGCAGCCGATCGCACCAGCGGCTAACACTCTCCCCGGTTCCAAAGTCGATCGAGTCCAGGAGCGGAAAGAAATTTCCGGTTCCAAAGTCGATCGAGTCCAGGAGCGGAAAGAAATTTCCGGTTTTGAATTTGAACCAGTTCAGGAGCCGATCGCACCAGCGACTGAAACTTCCCCTGGTGTCACTTTCTCTGATAGATTTTTGGCTCGCTACTTTTCCCCCCAGCCTGAAATCCATTATCAAGCTGATGCCGACGGGCAACTGACTTTGCTTGATTTCGAGGTGGTGGCAACTGATGAACCGCCCGACCCTGACGATTTTGCTTGCCTCGATGACTTTCGCGATGCGATGGCTGCTTGGGACGCTGAGAATCTTGAGCCTCTGGAAGTTTCTCTGGATTCTATGGTTTATTGGGCTCCTTGCCCGGAGGAATGGTATTGGCCGCTAGCTGAAGATGTCAAGCGCTGTCCTTGTGGTGCTGTCCCTGCAATTCTTTGTGATGGCAGCACTGTTACTCACATTGCTCCCGATCGCATTATTTCGATACCTTGCTACAAGCATCGGTTGGCTGATGGCGTTGGTGCTCGTTCGCCTCCAGGAGGTGATGCTTTTTGATTTTCGTTTCCATCTAGTACAGCTCGGCGTAAATACACAGACTATTAGGCCGCCAAGACTTTACCCTTATATGTCCACTTAAAAGGCTTT
>NZ_JAUBVF010000078.1:0-25160 GCF_036705685.1 Microcoleus sp. AT3-A2 | reverse complement strand
GTTTTGAAGGAGTATATTAGAAATCAAGAAAAGCCGTCCTAGAAGGACGGGGCTTGTATCCCATTTTTCTTGGTCAACTGAAAACCGCTATTTTGACAAAAGCCTTAATTCATCAAACACTAATCAACGTCCCACTGTGTGCCACTTCCAAGGGTGGAATGCACCAACCACCGATCGCCCAAAAACGGTTAATAAGATGAAGAAGAAGCCCACCCTCGATCGAAGGTGGGCTCTGTTCATGCCAGCTTACCGACAGCTAGGCAATCGGGTCTCTTCGCTGGTAGACGTAAAAGCTCAGAAAAAGATCCGAACGTCCGAAAAAACTTCTCGCCCACCATTAAGCTTCAGTTTACCCAACCGGATCGGGAAAATTGCGCCCGTAGCGATGTTCCCCTGACATCGGGGAACACTGGGGCTTCAACTTTTCAATAGACTTCTGCAAAAAAGCTCGTCTTGGGCCGGCAGGATGCCTAACCCCTACTGCCGACAAGAATTAAACTTGTTCGATAAGTCTCATATTCTCTTCTTTAACTTTGATTTCCCAACCGATTAGGCATCGTGATCATGTGCAAAACGACGGAATAGGAAATCTAGGGCGTAGTTCCGCAAATTGTAGTATTCCGGATCTTCCATCATTTGAACCCGATCGCGCGGACGCGGAAAAGGAATCTCCAGAACCTCGCCAATTGTCGCCGACGGGCCATTAGTCATCATCACCAGTCGATCGGCCAAAAACAGCGCTTCGTCTATATCGTGAGTAATCATCAACACCGTACAGCGGTGATCGTTCCAGATTTTCAGCAATTCTTCCTGCAATTCCTCCTTAGTAATTGCGTCCAGAGCACCAAAAGGTTCGTCTAAAATCAGCACTTTCGGGCGAATTGCCAAAGCGCGGGCGATCGAAACCCGCTGCTTCATCCCCCCCGAAATTTGCGGCGGTCTTTTCTCAGCAGCTTCAGTCAATCCCACCATCGCCAAATGCTCGTTGACGATCGCATTTTTTTCGACCTTCGACTTATTCGGAAATACAGCATTAACCGCCAAGTAAACATTTTCAAACACCGTCCGCCAAGGCAGCAAAGCGTAACCCTGAAACACCACCATGCGATCAGGGCCCGGCTTCTCAATTTTTTGCCCGCTAATTCTGACGCTGCCTTGAGTCGGATGGCTAAAACCAGACACCATATTCAACAGCGTTGACTTGCCACAACCCGAGTGTCCGATCAGCGTAATAAACTCTCCCTCAGCTACAGTCAAGTTAACGTTTTCTAAAGCTCTGTAACCATTTGGGTATGATTTGTGAACATTTTCCATCACCAAAAAAGGCTTCCGGCGATCCTTTACTTTCTTGTCTTGCTTTTTGGTTTGAGTTTGGTTCGTAGTGGTGTTGAGCATGATTTTGGAACTTGTTAGTGGGTTATAGGTGAAAGAAGTTTGGCCACAGATTCTGTAACGGATTTAACGGATGGCTTCTGAAAGTTAGCAATGAGCAACTAAACAGTTAGCAATTACCCTGTTTGCATCCTACTGAAAACCAATTTAAGCAACTCTACGGTTGGAATCAAGTACAACTTCCGCCATCGTGAAATCCCGTTTAATCGCCAGACTGTTGAGATAGCCGATCGGATCGTCAGCATTAAACACCGAGCCGTCAAACAAGCTGAGAGAACCGCGAGTGTAAGTAATATCAGCCATCCCCAGCTCTCGCGCCGCCGTGCTGAACGCACCGACTCGCACCACCCGCTCCAGAATTTCCACCCAGTTGCGCGGGAACACAGTATCCCCCCAGCGCGCCATCTGCACCATGTGCCAGAGTTGTTCGGTGCGGCTTGGGCGATTCACGCCCTCTCCAGAAAACAAGTGGTGGGCGTATTCCCGCATCGGAGTATCGAGGTTGCAAGCAACAGATTTCGGGTCGCCTAGTTGGATGTAACTCTTGTCGGTGGCGACATACTCCCTTCCCGCGACAATTTCCGAAACCTCGGCGGCGCGACTTGGATCGGCGCAATAGTTGCAAGCTTCGAGCAAAGCTTTGACTAGAGCAATGTGAGTGTTGGGATAAGCATTTGCCCAGTCTTCCCGAACTCCGAGAATTTTCGCGGGGTGTCCCGGCCACAGTTCCAAATCTGTCGCCACCGTAAAGCCGACTCCTTCCATCGAGGCCCGCAAGTTCCAAGGTTCGCCGACGCAGAAACCGTCAATAGTGCCGCCCTGCAAGTCAACGATCATCTGAGCCGGTGGGATATTTTTCAGCAACACATCGTGATCCGGGTCAATGCCGCCGGAAGCCAGCCAGTAACGCAGCAACAGGTTGTGCATCGAAGAAGGGTGAACGATGCCCATACGGTGCGTTTGCGCGGGCGTTCTCTGGAGCATTTTTTTAAAGTCTGCCAGAGTGTAGATTCCTTGGTCGTAAAAGCGCCTCGCGAGGGTAATTCCGTTGCCATTGCGGCTCATGGTGAGGGCTGTAACCGTCGGAATCGGCTGCTCTTGGTGGCCCCCCAAGCTCAACCACATCGCCATCCCAGAGGGCATTTGGGCGGCGTCTAAGTAACCTGCGGCGATGCCGTCTACGATGCCACGCCAGCTTGTTTCCCGCACGAGGTGGACTTCATCGAGACCGTGCTTGGCAAAAAAGCCTTTTTCTTTGGCGACAGCGAGGGGAGCACAGGCTGCCAGGGGAATAAAGCCGAGTTCGAGGTTGACTTTTTCCAGGCCGTGGCGGGCGATCGCGGGTACTTTCCGTGCCCGCAGTTTTTTGACGCGCTTCTGCTGGTTGAGGAAGTAAATCATTTCGCTACGTAGAGCGTAGTAGCTGGGGTGCGAGACTACTTCCATCCGTTTGCGGGGGCGGGGGATGTCTACTTCGAGAATCCCGCCAATCTTCGATTCTGGGCCGTTGGTGAGCATGACGATGCGATCGCTCAGCAACACGGCCTCATCTACATCGTGAGTTACCATCAGAGCACTAATTTCGTACTCTTGGCAAATTTCCATCAACTTTTCTTGCAAGTTGCCGCGAGTCAAAGCGTCCAAAGCGCCGAAGGGTTCGTCTAGAAGTAACAGTTTGGGGCGCAGGGCCAGAGCACGGGCGATCGCCACGCGCTGTTTTTGTCCTCCTGATAGCAATGCAGGTTGTTTTTCGGCGTGGGGAGTTAAGCCCACCATGTCGATGTGTTTTTGAATGATTTCGAGGCGTTCGGCTTTGGGTAAGCCGCTCATTACCGAGTCTACGGCTAGGGTAATGTTTTCTCTTACCGTCCGCCAAGGTAGCAGGGAATAGTTTTGGAATACTACCATGCGATCTGGGCCTGGTTGGGTGATTCTTTGTCCTTCAATTGTCACCAATCCTTCTGTCGGCAAATCCAAACCTGCCACCATATTTAGCAGCGTAGATTTCCCGCAGCCGGAGTGTCCGATTAAGGAGATAAATTCGCCTTTTTCAATTTCCAGATCGATGCCTTTGAGAGCAACGTATGTGCCGCCGTCTGATAAATTAAATACTTTTTCCAGTTGTTCTATTTCAATCAAAATAGACATGATTTTCTTGCCTTTTTTGTAGGTTTGTTAGTTAGCTAGCTGCTTGTTTTTCTTGATTAGCAGCTAGCTTTAACTGTCGCTTGTTGTTGATATCGTAACCCAGTGTAGATTGCAGTTTCCTGAAATATAAATATCGAGTTTTGAACTCAAATCTTTCAACTCAAAACTCAAAATTATTTAGCGAGTTACTTGCACAACTATTTTCCTTGAGATGGAGCAATTTTTTGCTGCAACCAAGCCATCATGCGATCGAGCAGCAAACCAACAGCCCCGATGTAGACTACAGCTAACAAAATTTCGCTGATGTAGTTTTGCTGGTAAGCGTTCCAAATAAAGAAGCCGATACCTGTAATCCCGGACATCACGATTTCCGCAGCGATAATTGCCAGCCAAGCCAAACCGATCGCAATTCTCAATCCTGTGAAGATGTAAGGAAGTGCCGACGGAAACAAGATATTGAGGTAATACTCTTTCCGAGTAAGTTGCAGCACTTTCGCAACGTTGTTATAGTCGTCTGGAATTTGGCGCACACCTTCAGCCGTGTTGATCAAAATCGGCCAAACTGAAGTGATAAAAATCACGAACAAAGCAGCAGGTTCGTTTTGTTGCAGTGCAGCCAGGGCGATCGGCACCCAAGCCAAAGGGGCCACCATCCGCAAAAACTGAAAAAGCGGATCTAAAGCCTTATTTAGAAAAGGATTTGTACCTACCACAACCCCCATGCCAATTCCCACAGCAGCGGCGAGAGTATAGCCTTTTGCCACCCGTTCCAAACTCGCCAACGTCTGCCAAAATAAGCCAATTCCGTAGGTTTTGGAGTTCATGAAAGGATACAGCAACAAAATCCGCGTCCGTTCGTCAGTCCAAATGCTGATCGGCCCCGGCAGTTTGATCAGTCCCGTACTTGACAAGAATTGCCAAACCAACAGAAACCCCAAAACTCCTAAAATTGGCGGCAAGATATTTGGGGAATTCTTCTTCCAAAATTCGCCAAAAGATCCTTGTGCATTGCCGCCTCTCCGACTTGTACTTACAGCCATGCTGCTAATCTCCTATGTCTGGTGCTGTGTATTTTCGAGACTAAATTTCGAGACTAAATTATGGGAAGCTAAGACCCCATCACACTTTTTTAATTGCCAAACTCTTGAGATAATCTTCTGGCTTTTCCGGGTTAAATTCTGTGCCGTCAAAGAACTTTTCAACGCCGCGAGACGTATTTTTCGGAATGTCAGCATCAGCAACTCCGGCTAATTTTGCTGCGGCTTTCCACAAATCTTCGCGGTTGACTTTATCGATAATTGTCTTAGAATCTGCCAAGGTTGTTGTGGGCAAGAAACCCCAGCGAACGCTTTCGGTTAAAAACCACAAATCGTGACTCTTATAGGGATAAGAAACGTTGCCGAGGTCGTCTTTCCAGTACAGCGGACTCATCTTGAAATCGTCGATCTCTGGTTGGCCGTCACCCATGAGGTACTTGCCCTGGTAGGGAGGTGTCAAAACTGCCGGAGCTACGTCAATGTAGTTTCTGCCAGAAGTAATGGCTACTAATTCTGGGCGATTTTCTGGTTTGTCGCACCACTGCTGCGCTTCGATCAGTCCTGCTAGCAGGGCTTCTGTGGCCTTGGGGTGTTTGTCTACCCAGTCGCCACGAATAGCGAGATATTCCTCTGGGTGATGTTTCCAGATTTGGCCCGTCAGGGCGGACATGAAGCCGATGTCCTCTGTGACGATCCGCAGGGGCCAGGGGTCGCCGGTACTGAAACCGTCCATGCTGCCGGTTTTCATGTTGGCTACGGTTTGCGCTGACGGTACTGTTAGCAACTCGGCTTCTGTGTCGGGATCGATGCCGTTAGCTGCTAGCCAGTAGCGAATCCAAAAGTCTTGATTGGCTTTGGGAAAGGTGTAGGCTGCTTTGAAGGGCGTGCCTGCTTTTTTGAGGCCTTTCATGTAGTCTTGGGCCGCTTGGTCTAGTTTGAGCCCGATGCCTTTGCCTCGGTGTTTGGCCGCGATCGCAATTCCATTTCCCTGAGTGTTCAACTGGGCTAGAACATACATCGGGATTTGGATGCTGTTTTTGGTAATCAGGCCTTTACTAATTTGATAAGGCATCGGCATTTGCCACTGGCCGCCGTCAATGCCGCCGCCTGCCGACCCAATTTCTAGGTTATCTCTGGCAGAGCCCCAGTTGGCTTGCTTAGCAACTGTTACCTCAGTCATGCCGTATTTGGCAAAAAAGCCTTTTTCTTGAGCAATGATTAAAGGTGCTGCTTCGACGATCGGGATATATCCCAATGTAATTTTAGTGCTTTCAATTCCTTCGACTCTTTTCTCGTTGGCAACAGCAACTGCTGAGGTAGCGGCGGGTATTGCGCCGTCAGCACCGGCAGTTGCACCGGGTTCTGGGGGATTTCCCAAACACCCTTTGAGCAGTATTGAACTGACTGCAGATGCACCTGCTGTAACGATAAATTTACGCCGAGAAAATTGCTCTGAAAATTTTGTCATAGTCTAGCCTCGCTGCAATTCATAATCTTCTGTAACGACATCACTGAAGTTTATCAAGGCGCTTTTTTTCTGCTCGCTAAGGGAATTTAGCGAACTGTTTTGAGCGCTCCTTGGCAGGAGGGAGCTAAAGATTTATCACTAGCATAAGCCTTTAAACTATCCCTGCTGATTTGACTTGATTAATATTGATATTTCGAGCGGCCGAGTTGTGTGAACTCACTTTTTGCGAGTCGCACGTTTCCTTGACTTGATAATTAACTATACCGCACTCTTCCGGAAATTATAAAACAATTATTAAATTTGATTGATAAGCAAATCTTTTCGGATGGTGGTATCGATAAGGAAGGGTTGGGAAGGGCGAGCTGGTTTGCTTACCAAAACTGGTTCAAAATAAGACTTTCTGGGTAAAGGTTGTAGCAAATGCCGATCTGGCAGCCTTCAAATCTATTGTCAATAAGCGGCAAACATCGCAGCCACCGCACATTTACTTTGTTAATATATCTCTATGTTTTTAATGGTAAATTGTAGTTAATTATACAGAAATAATTAATATTTTATGAATGGGCTGTTTTCAAAGGGTTAACTGGTTTTCATTGGTGGACTAAAATTGGCGCTTAATCCTAAGTAATTTAACGGATATGATATGACGTGGGCTTTTAGGTTCGATTTCTGTAAAACAGAGAAACCCGGTTTCTTCAAGAAACCGGGTTTCTGAACACCCGAAATTACTAATCGGTGGCAGTACCTACAAGTTCGATCGCACTTTTGGGCAGCAGCTTAGTTGGGCGGGTCAAAGCGGTTGACCCAGAGAGCAACACCAATCATCGGTAGCGCGACTCCGAAACAAATCAGCCACTGCTCCAGATTCATCGGAGCCGTCTCAAATATGCGATTGACAAACGGAGAATTAGCAAAGATGATCTGCAAAATCACCGCCACGATAATTCCCACACCGAGGGCGTGAGCGCCGCTAACTTCTTCCTTATAACCGCTAAATTTAGCAATCAAAGAAGGCAACAACTGGCCCAGACTCAACAGGTAAAAAATTCTCCCCATTACCAAAGCTTGAATCGCCATCGTGCGGGCCAGTTCCAACGTTCCCCAATCCGCTTGGCGCACCCATTCAAACATTCCGAAAATCAGAGTCCAGTTGTAAAGAGAAATAGCGATGATCCGCTTGATCCGATTTCCGGTGAGAAAAGGTTCGTTTATCGATCGCGGTTGTTGTTTCATCACCCTCTGAGACTTAGGCTCGAAAGCCAGGGGCACAGTCATGGTGATCGAGTTGAGCATATTCAGCCAGAGAATTTGTAGCGACAAAATCGGCAATTCTCGACCGAGGAGCGTGCTGAACAGAATTGTCATCGATTCTCCGCCGTGGACTGGGAGAATGAAGCTAATTGCCTTGAGCAGATTTTTGTAAACAGATCGCCCTTCTTCGACAGCAGATTCGATCGACGCAAAGTTATCATCGGTAAGAATCATGTCGGCGGCTTCCTTAGAAACCTCAGTACCGCTGCCCATCGCAATCCCGATATCCGCTTGTTTCAGCGCCGGCGCGTCGTTAACGCCGTCTCCCGTCATCGCCACGATTTCGCCTTGATTTTGCAAAGCTTCTACGAGGCGGAGTTTTTGTTCTGGGGCGACGCGGGCAAAAACTGAGCCGGCTTCTACGGCTTCGCCGAGTTCCTGCTTGCTCATTGTGGCGAGTTGAGCGCCGGTGTAGGCTACAAGTTCCCTGTGGTGCTTAGTTTTGCGGAATCCCATGCGGCGGGCGATCGCCTTGGCTGTAGCGATGTGGTCGCCGGTAATCATTTTGACTTGGATGCCGGCGGTTTGACAAGCTTGGACGGCTGCGATCGCCTCAGCCCGCGGCGGGTCGATCATACCTTGCAGTCCCAAGAAAATCAGCCCCGACTCCAAATCCGAGTGATCGACGGAATTTTGGCTTTGGGGTACTGGCTTTTTTGCTAAAGCCAAGACGCGCAAGCCTTGCTTTGCCATTTCATCGACTTGATGGTGAATTTGTTCGCGATCGACTTCTACCGGATTTCCTTGGGTATCCAGACTGGAACCGCAGCGGCCGAGAATTGATTCTACGGAACCTTTGACGTACAAAATTTTGCCAGTGGGAGTTCGGTGCAGCGTCGCCATGTATTGAAACTGAGATTCAAAGGGAATTGAATCCAGCCGCTGCATTGACTTGGACAAAATTTGCTGGCTCAAATCAGCTTTTTTGCCCGCAGCAATTAACGCTCCTTCTGTCGGATCTCCGACGACTATCCAATCATCATCTTTAAATTCCAAGTGAGAGTCATTACACATCATTCCAGCTTGCAAACATTCTTGCAAAGTTGGAGCTTGGCTGACAGTAATTGGCAGTTGGTTGAGTTGAATTTCACCTTCGGGGCTGTATCCCGTACCCGTAACGAAGTAGGATTCGCCGCCAGAATAGATTTCTTGCACCGTCATTTGGTTTTCCGTCAAAGTTCCGGTTTTGTCGGAACAGATGACTGTAGCGCCGCCGAGGGTTTCGACTGCGGGCAATTTGCGGACGATCGCGTGGCGATTTGCCATCCGGGAAACGCCTACGGCTAGGGTGACGGTGATGACGGCGGGTAAGCCTTCGGGAATTGCGCCGACAATCAGGGCGACAGCGGGTTCGACTGCTTCTTTAAAGGCTGAAACTCCCGCAGGCACTGGCCGCCCCAATCTGACGGCGAAGGTCAAGGTTGCCATTCCCAACACGAATAGCAGCCAGTTTTGACTGAATTGGTTGAATTTGCGGGTTAAGGGGGTGGTGAGATCGATGTGCCGATCTAATAGTTGGGAGATTTTGCCGGTTTCGGTTTTATTGGCGATCGCAATTACGATGCCGCTACCTTGGCCAAAAGTGACAAAACTGCCGGCATAGGCCATGTTATCCCGTTCTGCTAGTGGCGTTTCTTGTGGCAGAACCAAGTCTCCAGATACTCCTAATTCTTTTTCGACAGCAACTGATTCGCCGGTAAGTCCCGATTCGTCGATTTGCAAGTCGCGCACTTTCACTAAGCGCAAGTCTGCCGGTACTTTGTCGCCGGAAGTCAGGATTACTAAGTCGCCGACTACGAGTTCTTCTGAGGGAATTTTTAATTTTTTGCCGCCCCGAATGACTGTGGCTTCGCTGGTGACAGCTTGGGCTAGGGCTTCAATTTTTTTCTCCGCTCCAGCTTCTTGGGTGAAACTAATAGTAGCGTTGGTAATTGTTACGCCCCAAATTACGCTAGCGTTTAGCCATTCTCCCATCGCTGCTTTGATTAAACCTGCACTTAGCAAGATGATCGGGAGGGGTTGGTTAAATTGCAGAATAAATTTTAACCAGGGCGGTTTCCCTGGTTTAACTGGTAGTTTGTTGGGCCCGAATTTCTGTTGTCGATGGTTTGCTTCTGTCGGCTCTAAACCGCTTTCCAGGCTGGTTTCTAAGATAGTTGCAACCTTTGAACTTTCTAGGTAGTGCCAATATTGCTCTGCTACGTCTACATCGTTGGCGGCTATTACTGGCATAATTATTCCTGAATATTTGGAGGTGTCAGACGAGATTTGAGCGCTCCTGAATGGCACGCTTCATAAAAATCATCGCTGGTTGGAGCGTGAATATATTGAGCGACCTAATTGTTTGTTGATTACTTTAACGGGCTGTGAGTTATATCAATATTACAACCGATGTGTCCGTTTTTGGCAAGAGATTTGGGGGATTTTTTCCGGCGCTAAATCTTGTTTGGGACTTGGTGGCTAAGGTGGGTAAAAGTCGATCGAGTCTCTTGACATTTTGCAATTTTTAGGTTTGGTTTAAGAAAGGGACGAGACGGAAGTCACGGATACACGGATTCATTATTGAGCACGAGTCAGGAGTTATCGATCGCAGAGCGTGTTAAAACCTAGTTAAGCTACAAAATTTTGAGTTCATGGAAATAGTAGTGACGCTGGTGCTGGGTTCGGTGCTGTTAGTCTAGGGAATGCGTTTCGGGTGGGTGTTAGTTCGATCGTCCGTTACAGAAGAGGATTTGTTTAAAGGCAGAAATTCGATCGCCCTGGCTTTCGCTATGCCCTCGCCTGCGATCGTTTTGACTTGGATGCCGACTGTTTGACAAGCTTGGACGGCGGCGAGATCAATTCATGACTCAATGCTATAAATTGCTAATCTGCTAGCCCAAAAGATTGAGCGCCCTTTAGACAATTGAATTGAGATTTTGGGCTGCCTCGTTCAATTGTTGAGTGCCTAATTTGGTTTGAGTAATACCACTAGCGGTTTCTTTTGCCGCTAGGTTGAGGCTGTTCATCGCCTCCACTACTTGTTTAATAGCAACTGCTTGTTGTTGAGCAGTTAGAGAAATTTGTTGATTGTTCAATACCACATTGTTAACAGCATTTGCTACTTCCGAGAAAGCTGCTGCTGTTTCTTGACTGATTTTGGTTCCTTTTTCTACTGTTTTAGTACCTTCCTTTGTCACCGTTACGGTGGAATTTATCGCTGTCTTGATATCATCGACAAGTCGATTAATTTTCTCGGCTGATTTCTTACTTTGGTCTGCTAGTTTGCGGATTTCTGTGGCTATGACAGTAAAACCTTTGGCGTTTTCACCCGCTCGGACTGCTTCTACTGAGGCATTTAGTGCCAGCATATTTGTTTGATTTGCTAAATCTGTGACATCAGTAGAGATATTGCCAATTTGATCGGTTTGTTCGCTCAATTTCAGAATTTGGGCCGCCATTGCCCCGACATTTTCTTTCAATATTATCATCGATTCCAGGGTTTGCTCCACTGCTAGGGTTCCCCTTTCAGTGCTCTTTAAAGCTTGCCGTGCAGATTCCGCACCAGCTTGGGCTTGCTGGGCTGATTGTTGGGAAGCCGCGCCCAACTCATCCATTGTGATTGTAGTTTGATTTACAGAGCTCGATTGCTGTGCGGCTGTGCGTTCCTGCTGTTCTACTGTGGCCGCAATTTCTGTGGAAGAACTGGCGATCGTATTTGCTACCTGATTGATTGGTCGGATAATTTTATTAAAAATAAATAATACAATAAATGAACCCAATACTACAGCAACAACCGTACCTCCTATAGAAACAATCACCGCTAATTGCTCCGACTGTTTTGCTAATTTTGTTCGTTGAACCAGTAAAGCATCTTCTACCTTAAGCATTTCTCCCAGCTTATCCCTAATTTCATCCATTAACATCCTGCCTTTACCTGAAATCACCAATGCTCTTAGCTCTGCTTCTTTACCAGCCCTTTTCAGGGATATAGTTTCCGCTAATTCATTGAGTTTTTGCTGACCCAAATTTTCAACTTCCTCCAAAGTTTTAACTTGTTTAGGGATATCTTTTACTAAGTATTTGGTCTCATTTACTGTTTTATAAAAAGCGACTGTCCCCTTTTTGTAAGGTTCTAAAAATTCTTCCTTTCCAGCGAATATAAACCCTCGCTGTCCTGTTTCAGCATCCAATAAAGTTTTTTCTAGGGCTTGCAAATTTGTCTGGACTACATAAGTGTGCGTTTGCCACTCAATAGCTTTTGCTAACTTATCCATACTCAATTTAGTGGCAAATCCGATGCTAATCATTAACAAAAAAATGGAGCCGAAGCCCAAGGGAACTACTTTACTAAGCCGAATAATATTTTGCCACATATCACTTTTACTCCTTGATTCGTTGTTGACTTTTGTGGGGAAATTTACAGCATCAATAATTTGCTGATCTTTTTTACCAAAGTAGTTATTTAATCCCTAATACTAATTCATAATTAATGCCAGTTTTTTCGTAAAAAAATCCAGCGCTTCTTTTTGCTTTCTTTGCTTTACCAACTCAACCATTGACTCAGACTCATCAATAAAAATCTGGCAAAACTTAATGTCAAGCAAGCGATGCAGGTCAAGCCTTTAGGATTAAGAGTTGTTTGGCCTGCTTGGATTTGGGATAAATCCTGTTTATTCGATTGTAGCGGGAAATTCAGGAACGAAACCCAAACATCGTCAACTTCTCTCCCCCACTCTTCCTCTCTCTCATTATTGATTGGGGTTCAAGTCGATCGCATAAATGTTAAAACCTAGTTAAGCGACCATATTCTGAACTTATAGAAATAGTAGTGACGCTGCTGCTGGGTTCGCTGCTGTTAGTCTGGGGAATGCGGTTCGGGCGGGTGTTAGTTCGATCGCCCGTTACACAAGAGGATTTGTTTAAGGGCAGAAATTCGATCGCCTTGGCTTTGGCGATGCCATCGCCTGCGATCGTTTTGACCGACAGCATCCAGGATACAAGCCCCCGGATTCATTCCTTCGGAGACTCAGGACCCAGAAATAAAAAACCTGTATCCGATAAAAAAGTCGCCGAATTTATCCGTGGGGTCAATGCTTGAATCTCAAATCTCAAATCTCAAATCTCAAATCGATTGATTCAATGCTATCAATTGCTAATCTGCTAGCCCAAAAGATTGAGCGCCCTTTAGACAATTGAATTGAGATTTTGGGCTGCCTCGTTCAATTGTTGAGTACCTACTTTAGTTTGAGTAATACCACTAGCGGTTTCTTTTGCCGCTAGGTTGAGGCTGTTCATCGCCTCCACTACTTGTTTAATAGCAACTGCTTGTTGTTGAGCAGTTAGAGAAATTTGTTGATTGTTCAATACCACATTGTTAACAGCATTTGCTACTTCCGAGAAAGCTGCTGCTGTTTCTTGACTGATTTTGGTTCCTTTTTCTACTGTTTTAGTACCTTCCTTTGTCACCGTTACGGTGGAATTTATCGCTGTCTTGATATCATCGACAAGTCGGTTAATTTTCTCGGCTGATTTCTTACTTTGGTCTGCTAGTTTGCGGATTTCTGTGGCTATGACAGTAAAACCTTTGGCGTTTTCACCCGCTCGGACTGCTTCTACTGAGGCATTTAGTGCCAGCATATTTGTTTGATTTGCTAAATCTGTGACATCAGTAGAGATATTGCCAATTTGATCGGTTTGTTCGCTCAATTTCAGAATTTGGGCCGCCATTGCCCCGACATTTTCTTTCAATATTGTCATCGATTCCAGGGTTTGCTCCACTGCTAGGGTTCCCCTTTCAGTGCTCTTTAAAGCTTGCCGTGCAGATTCCGCACCAGCTTGGGCTTGCTGGGCTGATTGTTGGGAAGCCGCGCCCAACTCATCCATTGTGATTGTAGTTTGATTTACAGAGTTCGATTGCTGTGCGGCTGTGCGTTCCTGCTGTTCTACTGTGGCGGCAATCTCTGTGGAAGAACTAACAATCATATTGACTGACTGATTCATGCTCTTTGCAATGCCTGAAGCAATCCACAGAGCGATCGCAATTGCCGTAAGTGCTGCTAAAGCAGTGCTTAAAATCACCACTGTAGTCAGGAACTGCAAAGCTTGAATTTGCTCTTTTTGTCGGTCAATTAAAATCTCTTGTTGGGTGCTTTCAAACTCCTTAGCTATAGCATCAACCTGACGAAGCTTTGGTACAATTTGTGTTTTCCACAAGTTAATTCCATCGTCTCGCTTACCTCGATCGACCAAAGAAAAGGATTGTCTATAGCCTTGGTCTATCTGATCTTGTAATACATTCATTTCATCTAGTCGCTGGAGCTGCTGTGGGTTTTGAACCCGCTTCAGTAAATCCTGATAGAAGTAGTCAAAGCTGTTTACCTGTTCATTGTATTCAGTTAAGAAACCACTATCTTTTGCCAAAAAATAGCCACGAGCCGCTTTCTGCATACCTGAGAATCCCAGTTCAAGATCTTTTAAACCTATAACAATAGCATTAGAATTATTTAGCACTTTTGCTTTGTGTTCTACTTCTTTAGCATTAAAGAAAACCAAAGTAGCTGCTCCAACTGAAAGCAAAATCGGTAGGGAATATCCCCACAGAATACGATCTCTTAATTTGGTGGCTTTGAAGTTAATCATCTTGATTTTTTCCTCTCTTTAAAAACAAACAAATTAATCCCCTTCAAAGCAATGGGAACTGCATATCCGAGTCGCCTCCGGTTTCTCAGCTTTAAGTTGGCAAACATAGCAATATCTCCTGTTGGGTTAGGTAGCTGAATTATTTCATTCTCAACCATTGACTCAGACTCATCAAGAAAAACCTGAAAAAACTTAATATCGAGCAAGCTATACAGATCAAAGTCTTTAGGATTGATGGTTGTTTTGCCTGCTTCGATTTTGGATAAATCCTGTTTATTCGATTGTAGCTGGAAATTCAGGAACGAAACCCAAACATCGTCAAATTCTCTCCCCCACTCTTCCTCTCTGTCACTCTTCCTCTCTCTCACTATTGATTGGGGTTCAAGTCGATCGCATAAATGTTACAACCTAGTTAAGCAACACAATTTTGAGTTCATGGAAATAGTAGTGACGTTGGTACTGGGTTCGGTGCTGTTTGTCTGGGGAATGCGGTTCGGGCGGGCGTTAGTTCGATCTGGAGTGACGGCTAATGATTTGTTTAAGGGCAGAAATTCGCTCGCCCTAGCTTTTTTGGGTTTTTATATTGCCTTGCTGCTACTGGCTCTAAATATGCCTCAAATGCCTGTTTTGCCGATCGAGTGGCGCTTTCACGGGATGCGAGTTACTTGGACTTTGCTACGAGTGATGCTGATGGGAGTCTGCGGTATTGGGTTTAGTATAAGTTGGGCGACAGCGCGATCGCAAGTAATCGCAGTAATTTTAATTTGCTTGTTGGGATTGGGAGGATTTACAGGCGCTGAAAACTATTTCATGGCGCCAATTTACGATGATTTAATAGATAATTTACAGCCCAACGGTGTATTTCGACAAACATCTAACAGCAGTTGCGCGCCCGCCGCCCTAGCAACAGTGTTAAGGCGTTGGGGAATCGATGCGACGGAATCGAGTGTAGCGCGTTTTGCCCGGACGAGTCGCTTGGGAACTTCGATGCCACAGTTAATAATAGCAGCAAGAGCTTTGGGCGTAAATGCGATCGAACTAAGGCCTACTTGGGAGCAAATTCAGCAAATTAATCGCCCCGGAGTGCTAGCAGTTTGGCTATTTGACGGCCCTCGGAAGCTACCCCACGCGGTCGCTTTGCTGGGCATGAATGACAGTGTAGCTGCCATTGGAGACCCGGCGCGGGGCAGGATTTTCTATTTAGATAGGGCAACTTTTACCCAGATTTGGCGCGAAGAATACGTGCCGATTTTTCGTTCGGCGGATATCTTGTTAAGTGACAAACAAGCTGTTGACTATTTGAGTAAGTTAGGATATAATTCTGGTAATTTGCAAGCAGATATCGAGCGCTTTCAAACAGAGAAAAAATTAAAGGTCAGCGGCAAATTAGACCGAATGACTGAGTTAATGTTGAGCGGCAGTTTTTTGCAAGAAGTCCCCAGATTGGATGGGAAATAGTTATTGAAAATCGTCTACCGCAGAGGAACTATTGACCGACAGAGAAGAGGAATCATGCGGTTTTTTTCAAACAATCTTTGAGTCATTCGTTCCTCGATATCGCAAATATTCGATCGCCCCAGCAGATGATTGGCGATCGCACCTTGGTAGCATGGCTGCATGAAATTACCGTAAGCGTAGGCAGTTGCATCTAATTCCTGCTATATTTTGACGATCGATCGCACCTTAGCTACGCCTCACCGTTTTTGACAATTGGGAACAGTTGAATCGCCCATTTTAGGCTCAGACAGCTTGACTTCCCATCCAGGTAAATTCCACCAATTAACTCGCTGATTCGGCTGAATCCAGAAGTTTAGTTGTGTAATCTTACCATCCTCAAATCTGAGTGTGGGAAAGTTAGGATAACTGGTATCATCGGTTTCGCGATAAGTGCGTCCCAGGTAATTTAGGCAGGTAGTTAATCCCTCAGTAATTCCCAATTCTTCGACTCCCGTTCCCTTCAATTTGGCATCATCGTAGCTGAAAGAACCGTCGAATGAGTTGCCCGCTAACCCGCCTTTGGTAACAGTGATGGTGAAATCGTAGGTTACGGGAACTGCGTAGGCTTGAGTTACAGTTACAACTGTGCTCAGAAGAGTCGTGGCTATGGCCACCGAGAGTTTTGAAATTGCTCGCACACTCGCATCCCGAAACAGAACAACACTATAAATTTCGCTTGCAATCATCGGGAAACTCCTTTATTACACTTCTACAGTAAGTGATTTTTCGGATATGATATCATAAGTAATCCGTTAAATGCGATCGCAGCCGAGTGCCAAGCAAACAAAAATTACCGCATCTGGTTAATCATGTATACTTTTTTTTGCACTGAAAACCCCAAGAGAAAACACTCGTCTTTAACTGCCCAGAATTAACTCAGTAGATTGAACAATATTCATTCCCGCCACCGCAAATTTTTGATAAGCTGCATCTGCTTGTTCCGTAAAATCAACAACACCCGGAACCACCACAGGCGAAGTGCAATCTTCCAGCAAATAAACCTTATTTGCCAAATTCGGATCTCGCGCCAAAATTTCCGTTAACAAATCATCAATTGTCCAAGCAACGCAGTGACTTTTGGCTTGTCCGGCAATAATTACTGCATCAAAATCGAGCAATTTATCAATAAACTTAGCATTCTTTTCAGCAATCGGATTGCCGTCGAATCCATCTAAAACTTCGGGCCGCAAAACCGAATAGTTTTCTGTCAGTGGATTCCCGCCTTTGATTTCAAAAAGTGCTTGGCTATTGCGGGCTATAGTATGAAAAAATACTGCTTCTTCCACCGCAGAAACCAGCGCGTGTCCGATGCCACCCAGCATCGAGTGATAAGGCCAAATTGTCAGGGGATATTTCCCATCGTCGCTGAGTTTTTTGACGTAGTGACAAGCCTGTTTTTCCAGTGCTGATAAATTTCCCCCGCTGATGTTATCGGCGACGGCTGGATTGACTTTCCAAATGCCTTGCTGCACGTCTTCTAAAGTAATTGATGTGACGGCAGGTAGGGGGTGTTCGCCTGCTTCGTTTATCCAAAAGATTGGATGAAAAATTTGCATGGCCGTGTGGGTGTCCATTGTCGGCGCAATGGTTGTAATCGCGTTTAAATTGCGGTAAATAAATTCGCACAGCCGCAGGTTATCATCAACTGCACCACTACCGGAACGCCCGCCAACAAATAGTTCAAATTCGGGCAAGCAAAAGGTATTTTGGGCATCGATTATCAGCAAACAAATGCGTTTTTTGTCGCTGGATGCTGGCTGGATGCTGTGCTGCTTTGCCCAATCTTTCGCTTGGGTGGCGCGTTCTTGGTAGGGGACTTGCCAGACTTCGCCTACTTTTTTGGGGTCGAAATGTTCGGGGATTGGGAGTTGGGCTTTTGGCGTCATAACCTATCGCTTTTAGGTGAGTTTACAGTAATAATTTAAGTTTGGAGTATAATGCTGATAAATATTTGCGGGTGAATCATGGCAAAAGAACGAATCCAAGATTATGCTAGGGTAAAATTTAAACGCATAGTGTTGTTTTTTTCGATCGCACTTTTGCTTGCTATCTTAATTGTAGCAACTAGATCTGCCTACGTTCAAGATGTTTTGAGAACTCTGTTAATGCGGATTGAGGATTTAGGCTGGTGGGGGCCAGTGGCTTTCGTAGCTACTTATAACTTGGCTACTGTGCTGTTGGTACCGGGTTCGGTACTGACGCTGGGAGGGGGGGCGATTTTTGGTTTGTGGTGGGGTGCAGTTTACGTATTTGCGGCGTCCATTTTAGGTGCTGTATTTGCTTTTGCGATCGGGCGCTATTTGTGCCGCGATCGCGTGGTAAAATATATGGAATCTCACCCCAAGTTTAAAGCTCTCGATCGCGCAGTTTCCCAACAAGGATTAAAAATAGTTTTTTTAACTCGTCTTTGTCCTTTATTTCCTTTCAATTTATTGAATTACGCTCTGGGAATCACTCAAGTTTCTTTGAAAGATTACGTGCTGGGTTCCTTTGGCATGATACCGGGTACAATTATGTACGTCTATTCCGGCTCTTTGGTGGGAGAGGTTGCTGCGATAGGCACGCAAACTGTTTATGCAAGTCCTCAAGATTCCGCAGTAAAATGGTTGATTAATATTATCAGTTTTCTTGCTACTGTCGCTGTTACTGTCTTTATCACTCGCATAGCCAGCAAAGCTTTGGAAGAAAGTATTTAATTAGGAGGATTTGCGAATGCCCCAGTCAGAAGTCGATCGCGTAACTGTCCCCCCGATGGACGAACACAACCAGAAATTAGTCTCCTATTTGCATCCGCCAGATTGGGTAAATCCGCAGCCGGCTAGTTCTTATAATTTAGTAGTAATTGGCGCGGGGCCCGCCGGATTAATTGTGGCAGCAGGTGCCGCAGGTTTGGGCGCAAAAGTTGCTTTAATTGAAAAACATTTAATGGGCGGCGACTGTTTGAATGTCGGTTGCGTACCGTCAAAAGCGCTGATTCGAGCGTCCCGCACTGTCGGCGAGATCTGGAATGCCAGTAAATTTGGTGTTAATGTTCCTGACAGTGTAGAAGTGGATTTTGCCGCTGTGATGGAACGGCTGCGCCGCATCAGGGCGGGAATCAGCGATGTTGATTCTGTTCAACGCTACCAAGACAAATTAGGAGTCGATGTTTTCTTAGGTTCTGGTCGTTTTACTAGCAATAATACAGTAGAAGTTGCAGGCAAAACTCTCCGCTTTAAAAAAGCAGTAATTGCCACAGGTGCAAGGGCGCTACAACCGCAAATTCCAGGTTTACAGGAAGCTGGATATCTGACAAATGAAACTGTCTTTAACCTCACGGAAAGGCCACAACGCTTAGCTGTAATTGGCGCAGGGCCGATCGGCTGCGAATTAGCCCAAGCCTTTCGCAGACTGGGTTCGGAAGTCGTATTGCTGCACAAAAATGCTCAGATTTTAGACAAAGAAGATGCGGAGGCTGCTACGATTGTACAGCAGGCTTTTGTAAAGGAAAAAATTCAGCTAATACTTGAATCCAAAATAGAGCGCGTTGAGAAAACAAATGCAGGCAAAGTAATTTATTATAAATGTCAAGGTGAGGAAGCATCGGTAACAGTAGATGAAATTATTGTGAGTACAGGGCGATCGCCCAACGTCGAAGGATTGAATCTGGAGGCGATCGGCGTTGAATACGATACACGAACTGGCGTCTTTGTCAACGACAATTTGCAAACTACTAATCCCCGCATTTATGCCGCAGGTGATATTTGCATGAAACATAAATTTACTCACGCTGCTGATTTTGCCGCGAGAATAGTAATTCAAAACACTCTATTTTTTGGGCGCAAAAAGCTCAGCGCTTTGACGATACCTTGGTGTACTTACACAAACCCGGAAATTGCGCGCGTCGGATTGGGCGAACACGAAGCTAAGGAAAAAGGCATTGATATCGATACATTTTTAATTCCTTTCCATCAAGTCGATCGGGCAATTATTGACGGCGAAGAGGAAGGATTTGTGAAAATTCACGTCAAAAAAGGCAGCGATAAAATATTAGGTGCAACTATTGTAGCGCGACACGCTGGGGATATGATTAGCGAGATTACTTTGGCAATGGTTAACAATATTGGTTTGGGAAAGATTGCTAGCACAATTCACCCGTATCCGACACAAGCTGATGCAATTCGGAAAGCCGGAGATGCTTACAATCGCACTCGTTTGACTCCGTTTGTGAAGAATTTGTTTAATCGCTGGCTGGCTTGGACGCGGTAGTTTGAACTGTATTGAATCAACACCAGGTACAATTGAACCGTAGGGGCGGGTTCACCAACCATCTATGGAAAAAATTAATAATCTCCTAAACCCGCCCCCACCCGATAGAAAATACAAATTTACCATTAATTTCTTGAATCAAATGTTGATGTAAAATAGGGTGTTGGAGGGCGGGTTTATCAGATTGTTTGATTTGTGTTAAAGATTTCGGTTAACCCGCCCCTACAGAGATTGCGGTTTTCAATATTCCCATTTACGTTTCTGTTTGTGTTTCCAATCCAACACCTTCATACAAAAGTGCGATCGGCAAATCAAACCCAATACTTGATAAAGTGATAATCTCTCCAGCAGTGTAAGAATAGTAAAGCCACATTCTGCCCTCGCCCCGACAGTAACGTTCAACAAAAATCTTTTGTGAATCAATCAATATATACTCTTGCAAAGTCGGGATTTTTAGGTAACAAGTGAATTTTTCATCCCGATCTTTAGCACTTGTACTGGGAGAAAGAACTTCCACAATGATTTTAGGATTCTGAATGAAGTTGCGGGAATTGAGGTCTTCAGGATCGCAACTGACTATCACATCAGGGTAGTAGTAACGGCTTTGAAAGTTAACTTGCAATTTCACGTCGGACACGTTCATTCGACAGCCTCTGGAACGCAGATGCGGGCGCAATGCAGTGTAAAAGTTAAGTGCAATATCGTTATGAGGAATTGTACTGCCTGTCATGGCAAAAACTTCGCCGTTGACATATTCGTGGCGAATCTCTTGTTGAGCTTCCCATTCGAGATATTCCTCAACCGTCATTTTTTGGGGTTCTTGGGGAATGGCTATCATAACAAAATTTTTTGTAATGTTACTTTGATTATAGCATTAGGCATGGGACAATTGTCATAAAAACCATAGGTCAAAAATCCCCTTCATCTACTTGGAATACCGTCAATCCCAAGCCTCTCCACATATCAACAACTTGCTGGCGATCGTCCAAAACAAACTTAATGTTATATTTTTCTGCAATATGCCGCCGATAGAACTCCTCTTTAATAATCGAATCCTTCCTCATATCTCCGGTTTTCCGCATATAAAGACTGGCATAATTAACCTCGTACTGCTGCAACCATTTTTCAGTTTGAGGCTGACAGTCATCTGTTCGGCCTGACACTACAATAATATGGGCGCTGGACTGCCACTTGCGAACGGTATCTAAAACTGGCTGATTTGGCAAATCGCGATCGCACGTAGAAGCATCAAAAGGATTTCTGCCGTTTAGAAGTGCCAGCGTACCGTCCATATCAACAATAATTGCATCCGGCAAATCCGGGTTATATTCCGGCGGCGCAACGGGAACCCGCACGTACTTATTGTACATCTTCATGATCACATCTTTGCCCACCGAATTAAGCCTTTTCAAATCCCGTTTAATACATTCCTCAACCGGAACTTGCAGGAAAGAATCATTAACTTCGACGATGGCTTTACCTTTTACCAACTGTTTGATATGCTCGATGTGAGGCCCGAAATTAGTATCATCAACAATGACGTGCTTGCCACTTTCCAAAGCCATCAAAATAATCGTATCTCTCAACTGCACAATAAACTTTTCATTTGCCGGCGACCAATGAGAAGCGTGAGCCATTTCTCTGAGCAAATCTTTATTGCTACGCACCCACTTTGCAGGTTCAGACAGCAGCAACTCCCTAGCAAATTGAGATTTTCCCGAAGCAGGTAAACCGACCAGTACAATAACTCTTTTCATGGTAATTGGTAATTGGTAATTGGGCATTGGGCATTGGGCATTGGGCATTGGGCATTGGGCATTGGGCATTGTTTAAATACTTACCTCTTCATTCCATCCGTTAGATCCGTTACATCCCGTACATTGCTCGTTGCCGAACTTCCCTCTTCCCTCTTTCTTAAACATTTGCCTCACGCTCGATAATTAATCCGTGTATCCGTGTCAAAATCCGTGTCGTGCCTTCTTCTTCTACAAACCTAAATGGATGTAATCTAAACCCAGCAACTCTTCTATTTTATGAATAGTAACATCGCGGAGAGCTTCTTTCACTCCCGCAACTCTTCGGGCCCGCAAAGAAAACAAAATCCCGGAATACGGCAAATGTTTCACAGCTAATGCAAAATCTTTCTGAACTTCGATATGTTCGTGCTGTCGGTAAGCTTCCTCGATTTTTTCAACCAAAGATTGATATTTCTCCTTAACTTGTTGATACAACTCACTCCACTCAGGAAAATAAGCTAAAAACTCTTCTCCTTCATTAGTTAAAACAATTTCTATCAGGCGGCGGGTCGAAAACCCTTCGCGCAGATGGGAAATCGCGACATATTGCGGAGACTTAACTTTAACTCGGTTGAAGTTAGCGTCGCAGATAATATACCCTTCTGAATTCATCGGATCTAAATGTTGAGCCGCTTCGATAACTTCTTTCCAGCTAGTTAAAGGATAGGATGCGACCAATTCCCATCCGTATTTATTTGCCCAAATACTCGGGTCGGTTTCTAGCAGCGTTTGAGTGTTGCGAACCCCGTGCAGCACGATTTGATTGTTTTTGGGCTGGACAACTATTCTATTGTAAAGCGTTATCAATTCAAAGATAAAACACTGGTCGGTTTCTTGTGGCAATTGATATCCCAATTCTTGCCAGACTTTCCAAAAAAGTTCGGCAAAGCTGAATCCAAAACCATTAACTTCGCCGCTGGCGTCGGGAGTGCCGCTAGATTGCACTCTCCATTCTCCCTTGTAAAAATACAGTACAGTCAGGGAACCGTCTAGTTTTTCGTAAACTTTGGCATGACTCCAATCAATTGCAGCGGCGTGAATTTCTCCGTAATTAAAAAATTTGTCGTAGGGATAAGAAACTATCTGCCAATCTTGAGATGAATCTAAAATAATGCCTCGGCACTGCTGGACTATTCTTTCGCCCAGGGGAGATTCTATCTGCGAGTATTTAAGACAGACTAAATCGGGATATTGGCGGTGGCGGGTAACTTTGATATGATAAATTTCGGACAAGGTTTCCAATCCGTGCTGGCGCAAATACTCTTGTAGTTCCACGTTCTATTCCTAAATTGCTCGCCTTCTCTATATTATAGATGACTTTATATTCTGGCAACCTTGTCAAGATAGTCAAAAAACATTTTTCCCGGAAAAGCGAGTGTTAAATTGGTATTTTGAATTATGGTTGTACATACGTGAATGCGGTTCGCCGCCCAACTAAACTATTGGAATATTAAGGGAAAAGACCGTGAAGAAGAAATTATTACTTTTGGCTACTTCTGCTTGTGTATTGACGGCTTTAGTACCTCCCTCGGTTGTTTTTGGCTCTTCGCAATTGTCGCAGCGACAATCTGGAAAAACACAAATTGCTCAAGGAGGCACTGCGGTTCCGGTAAATCAAATTTTGCAAAAGTTAAAAGGCAAAACGCAAGTGCCTATTTTTATTCCCAGCAGGATTCCGCTTTCGGGAAAAATGTACTATCCAACTACAGCACAAGCAAACAGCTATGCTATTTCAATCGATTATAAACCAGATTGCGGCGGTACGACAGTTTGCTCTTTTGGGTCAATTCTAGGTCAAAAAGGCGGGGAGTTTACTACAAAACTAGAAGGGGTAACTAAGACGTTAAAAAATGTCAAACTTGCGGGCGGAGTGAAAGGAGTTTATCATAACGGTTGCGGGGCTTACTGCACAGCAACTCTTCAGTGGAAAACTCAGGGTTTTATGTATACCGTCGCCATTAAGAACGGACGAGAATCCGATGTAATTTTAATAGGAAATTCTGCTATTAAAGCTGGGAAGCGTTAAGTTTAGCAGTCGGGGAGGCGCAACTTCTATATGTAGGGTGCGTAAGGGCGCACCTTACCCTTATTGTATAATATATCTTAACTCGCACTCGCCCCTTACAAGATGCTATTGTTTTTTTGCGCTGACCTACTTAGGGAGAAATCAGGATGAGGGGAAGATGGCTATTTGCGGCGATTTTTGCTTGTGTGGTGACTGCTTTTACTATCGCACCTGTGACACCAAACTCAGCGTTAGCAAGGACTGAACTCCCGATTACAGAAATCCGCTGGTTTAATTATTCCCGTGAAGATAGCTGGCAACCGATACAATTTATTGTACCCGATCACAATACTACACAATCTGCCGGCAGCTCCAAGTTGCGGTTGTACGATGTTCATATTGCCAAGATGTTTGAGATTTCGCGTTTTTTGTGCGATCGCGATCGCACTTGGGCCGGTTACAATTGGTCTTACGGAGCCGCAAATGGCAACATTGACATGGGAAACTTCAAAATTAGCTGCAATCTCGCCCGTACCACAGCCACAACTTACGGGTTAGGTAAACCAGAAATTACAGTAATTCGCCGCAATTTCGACCTTCCAGGCGGCCAGCCATCTGTTGCTGTAGAAAAATATTCTATTCCTACTCTGAACGTTGAGAAAACTAGAGTTGTACAATGGAGAAACTTTGTCCAAAAATTCCCCCCAATTCCCAACAATTCAGGTACAAATCAAGCTAATACTCGTTTTCCAGTAAGTAACATTTCTCAGCAAATCAAAGGCAAAACACGAGTACCTGTTTTTCTACCGAGCCTACTTCCTTTATCTGACACTCAGCAACTTGATTTTGACGTGCAAGCTGGCTCCCACGGTTACATTGTTGAAATGTATTTAGGCAAAGACTGCCGCGGCGGAGCTTGTGCTTTTGGCACAATCACAGCTAAAAAAAATGAACCGTTTTCGCCTCCCTCGCAATTGCCTAGGGATACTTATAGAAGCATTGAATTAGCAGGCGGAATTAGGGGAATTTATTTCCAGACTTGTGGTAATTACTGCATTTCTTATGTGGAGTGGCAAAGGCTGGGTGTACTTTACCGAGTAAGTCTCAAAAATGGAAGGCAGTCAGAAGTTGTTGGGATAGCAAATTCTGCACTTCAAGCTGGGTCACGTTAATACTATTTTAGATTTGAAATTTGAAGTTTAAAGTTTTCCTTGATGTACAATTAAATTGTACCTAAAAAAACCAATAAGATGCCTGCGATTAGCCTTGAAGAAGCCAAGCAGAGCCTGCAAGCTATCTTGGAAAAGGTGGCCAAAGGAGAAGAAGTGACAATCGTACACGAAGGTAAAGTAGTAGCTCGCGTAGTCCCGCCGCTCACGAAAAAGCAGCGGTTAGCTGAACTCAAGAGATTCCGAGACTCTATTCAAGTAAAGGGTGAACCCCTGAGTGCAACAGTCATTAGGCTACGACAGAAGGAACGCTATTGATTTACTTGGATACTAGCGTCATTGCTCGCAATTACTGGCCAGAAGGTCTTAGGAAAGCATCTCAGCAGTTACTAGACATCTCCAAAATAGTAACACTTCGTGGTAATATCACATCATAAAGCTTTTTTGACACAGAAACATGAGCGACAT
>NZ_JAUBVF010000077.1:0-25441 GCF_036705685.1 Microcoleus sp. AT3-A2 | reverse complement strand
AAACTTATATTTAACTGAGATTTCAGATATTGTGAGCTCCTGTTCTTAGTTTGCGATCGATTATTCAGCAAGTCCTAATTAAAGAAATCCATAAATCCGCCCCGCGAGCCTCTAATTATTGTCACAACAGCAAAAAGCACGCCAAAAGATCATTTGACGTGCAGTTTAAACAAGCTAGTTGCTAATTGATGAGTCTCAAACTAGAAACCCAACCTAACATTACAACAAGGAAAGCTGAGCATCCTTAGAATGAGCGCCTACCATCAATTGATCGTCCTTGTCGTTGAGACCGTGGTCTTTTAAAAACCGTTCAATCAGCCCTGTCGCCTCGCGTTGCAATTCGGGCCCGTTAAAGTGGCTAACACCTGCAATCTGAGGTGGGAGCAAGATAGCGCTGCTGTCCTGTACCAGAGGCGCCCCTGAACTGTTGAAGTTATTCAGCAGATCTTCTTTATCATCATGGGGGATGCTAGAACCAGTTACCACACCCGTGCCGCCAGTCAACGGATCGGTGCTAGCACCAGTTGAGTCTGGCGCCGGCACGATCGGCGTTACAAAAGTATTTGGCCCCGGTACCGAGAACGCAACAGGGTTAGGCCCTGTCGGAATGGGGAACGGGTTGGCAACGCCCGGAGCGTTGAAAACTTCCAAGAGCGAATAGGTACCCGGAGCTAAATTGGTGAACAGAACCTCGCCCTGAGCATTACTCCTCACCAGAGGCTCGGTAGCAGCATCGTAGCGACCATTGTTGTTGAAATCCAAGGTGAACGGGATGCCCTCCAAAGGAGGTTCGCCCTCATCTCGAAGGCCGTTGCGGTTGTCGTCCCGGAATTTTCCTCCGAGATAGTTAAAGAACTGGCCGTTGCCCACCAAAGCACAAGTAAACGTTTGGTTTGCGCCCAAAACGATGTCCAGTGGTTGAGTAGTTTGGAAAGAATTGGAAGGCACCACTTCCCGGACTCGGTAAATACCGGGGGTCAAATTGCCAAACTCCCAGCGGCCGAACTGATCGCTGACGGTACTTGCTTCTCCGGCATCAAGGGCATCGTTACCGTTGCTGTCGAGGTAGATTGTGACCCCTGCGATCGGCGTTTCAAAGCCGTCTCGGTAGCCGTTGCCGTTCAAGTCTTGGAATTTGCACCCAGTGATGCGGCTGTTGGGGGTGTTGCCAAAGACAACGTTGGCATCTTGAGTGCTCAGGTTGAACTGCACCCGATCCGGAGTAGTAGGACTAAAACCAGCTTGCGGCACTTCCCGAACCACATAATTGCCCGGTTCCAGGTTGGTGAAAGCACCGCGCCCGTTGGCATCAGTTACTAGCGACTGTTCCCCTGTGTCGAGGGCGCCGTTGTCGTTGGCATCAAGGTAAACCGTGATGCCGGGAATGCCCACTTCCTGTAGAGTGTTGGCCGGTTCGTAACGACCGTTAGCGTTCTGATCGTTGTATTTGAAGATCGTGATGTTAGGGCGCGTATTCCCGACAGCACCGCTACCTGGATTTACCAAAATTGGGGTGAAGAAGACTGCGGGTTCCGGGTTGACAGGCGGGAACGGGGGCGGGAAGTTCGCCGAAACGACCCGCTGGCCGCCTGGAACTGTTGGATCTGTCACTATGAAAGGCAGCGTTCCCTGCTGCCGCGATTGGGGCCCGGGGGCTGTAACTTCTACCGGGTTCTGGGTAGTGTTAATTGGCGGCTGGTTGGCTATGAATGTTTCAAAGGTTTCCAATACTGAGTAGCTGCCAGCCTTCAAATCTCTGAAGGTAGCCCTACCATCAGGGCCAGTTAACAGTCGCGGTTCGCCCGCGTCTGTCCTGCCGTTCCGGTTCAAATCGAGGATGAACGGGATGCCTGAGAGGGCAACTTCGCCTCCATCTTGTATGCCGTTAGCGTTGTCGTCCCGGAATTTGAAGATCGGGATTTCGTACAGGGGAGTGTTGCCCACTTGGGCGCAGGCCCAGGTTTCGCCAGGGCCGAGGTTAACGTCAAGCAGGGAGATGCTGCCGGGGGGGGTGCTTTGGGGAAAATCTCTTTCTAAGGGTTCAGTGCCCGGCCCGTTGGCGCGCTCTTCCCGAATCCGGTACAGCCCTGCAGGCAAATTGGTGAATCGGAACTCGCCGTTTCTATCGGTTAAGGTAGTGGGTTCCCCTGCATCTAGCTGACCGTTGCTGTTGGCATCGATATAGATTCTGACGTTTTGCATCGAGGGTTCACTCCCGTCTCGAAAGCCGTCATTATCTACGTCGAGGTATTTGCAGCCAATAATCTGACCACCGGGCGGGATGGGAGTATTGCCGAACAACACTGTGGCATTAGTGCCCGTGAGGGTTACGACGACTGGGTTGGCAGTTGTCGGGCTGAAACCGGCCGGCGAGATTTCCCTGACGGTATAGCTGCCTGGGAGCAAGCCTGGGAATACGAAGTTTCCGCCGGCGTTCGTCAACGTCGAGGGTTCACCTGGCTCGACAGTGCTGTTGTTATTGGTGTCAATAAAGATTTGGACGTTGGGGAGTCCCGGTTCGCCTGTATCTCGAATGCCGTTGGCGTTGAGGTCATTGAACTTGGTACCCTGGATACCCGCAGGAGCGTTGCCAAAAGTGACTGTTGGCGGTAGCTGGACTGGGATTATTCCAGGACCAGGAAGTACCTGACTAATTGTTCTTTCTGCCATGATTTTCTTTTCCTTCACACCTAAATCTACGTAAGCTACAGGCTACTGTATCACTTTGTCAATCAGCAGTTAGCGGCTGCTAGCGACTGACGATCGCTACTCAATCATACATACGTCTACGTTGCTCGAAGGTTCCTCATCTAACCTCCGGCTTACTCCAGCTTTGTCGCACGAGATTATATCAGGTTTTGAATAGCTGTGGCAATTTGAGCGCAATATCTTCAAGATTTGCGCCCTGAGTTCTTCTGCCCGTGGACACTTGCTGTTTAGAGCTGGAACAACGTTAAGATTCACTGAACCTCTGTGAATTGAGCGACCTGGCCACGAGGGCGATCGCACTTGGGGAATTGTCTGATAATTCCTAAAAACAGGTATGATACTACCTCTGAATCTTGCTCCTCATATACAAGCCAGCTTTGGGCTTCCCGGAACTCTGGCTATGCGTTGGAGGTTGCCAACAATAGGGTATCACGCGATCGCCCTTTAACCTCTTCCTGATTTTTATCTGCGGTTTGGGATTCGGGGCGATCGAGTTTTGTGTCACCCTACATAACCGAGAAATCTCTCGCGCCCATCGGCCCAAACGAGTGAGCGATCGCCCCATTCATTAATTGATTCATTTCTCTTGACAAAATTACTAATTTGTGAGCCAGACCCCAAACCGACATTCTGTTGCCCAAAGTTAGGAGTATTGCCTAAATTCGCAAAATATCCATCACTCAAAAAATCACTAATTTGATAATTATTATCACCCTGCCTCGAAAGCAAGCTATCCACCCCAATATTGCCTGCTGGTTTGCCCGCATAGTTGCTGGCATTCGTCAGCGGGTCGCCTTTCAAGGATTTAGCCGAGGTACCCTCAGCCTCTCCCGTCACCACATCGATTTTGCTGGCCCGAATCTCTGCCGAGACAACAACCACCGCAGGCGGAGTCGTTTGAATGAAACCGGGGGGCGGAACTTCGCGGACAACATAACTACCTACCGGAACATTGCGGAAACTGTAATTGCCCTGAAGGTCGCTTAAGGTACTCGCTTCGCCCGGATCTAAACTGCTGTTGTTGTTGAGGTCGATGTAAATCTGAGTGTTGGCGATCGGGGGTTCCCCAGGATCTAAGCGGCCGTTGGCGTTAAAATCGTTAAACTTCACACCGCTGATCGTGCCCGTTACCAACACGTTGCCAAAGCTGAGATTAGTGGCATTTGTGCCGTTGCCCACGGTAATCGGAGTCGGATTTGGCGTGGTTTGTTGAAAACCGGGCTGCGGGACTTCCCTCACCACATAGGTTCCTTGAGGCAAATTGATAAAAGAGAAATTACCTTCGGGATTGGTTAAAGTCGAAGGTTCGCCCGGATCTAAACTGCCGTTGTTGTTGAAATCAAGGTAAATCGGCCAGTTGGCAACTCTCGGTTCCGTCGGTTCGTTGATACCGTTAGCGTTGAGATCGTTGAACTTGAAGCCGCTGATGCTGCCGGTAGGAAAATTGTTGCCGAAATTGACGCCGACAGCGTTGGTATTGCCGGTGATGTCGATCGGGCCTGGATTTGGCGTAGTCTGTACCCATCCCGGTTGCTGGACTTCCCTGACCAAATATCGGCCGGGAGAAACATTGGCAAAAGTGTAGTTGCCTTGCGGGTTTGTGATGGTATTGGGTTCGCCCGGATCAAAGCTGCTATTGCCGTTGAGGTCTATGTAAATTGGCCAGTTAGCCAGAGGCGGGTCTGTCGCATCTCTGACGCTGTTGGCATTGAGGTCGTTGAACTTGACACCGCTGATGCTGCCGACAAAAAAGACATTGCCAAAATTGATGTTGTTGACAGTGGCGTTGGAAGTAACGTTAACCGGGCCGGGGTCAGGCGTGGTTTGAAGAAAACCCGGTTGCTGGACTTCTCTCACCAAATATGTATCTGCGGGAATATTGACAAAAGCGTAATTGCCTTCACCGTTTGTAAAAGTAACAGGTTCGCCGCCGTCGAGCCTGTTATTGCGGTTGAGGTCGAGGTAAATTTGCCAGTTAGCTAGCCCTTGTTCGCCGGGATCTCGGCTGCTGTTGTTGTTGATGTCGTTGAATTTTGTGCCTGCGATCGTCCCTGCGTTAAAGTTGTTGCCAAAATTGATATTGCCAGCATTTGTGCCGCTAGTAATTGTGATGGGTGCTGGATTTGGGGTAGTTTGGCGAAAGTTCGGCTGCTGGACTTCCCTAACTTGGTAAGTTCCTGGTGGCAGGTTGGCGAAGATATAGTTGCCTTGCGCGTTTGTGACGGTGGAAGGTTCGTTAAATTCTGGCTGGCCGTTGTTGTTGAGGTCGAGGTAGATTTGCCAGTTGGGAATGGGGACTTCTCCGGGATCAGGGAGGCCGTTGGCGTTAAAATCGTTGTATTTGGTGCCGCTGATGCTGCCGACTTGGAAGTTCCCGATGTTGACGTTGCCGATGTCTATTTGGCTGGCGGTTCTGAATTCGGACATGGTGTTGCTGGGGCCCAATGAACGCGGTTCAATGTTTTCTGTAGGGCAATCTAGCAGTTTTTTTGCCAATTGCAGCTATTTCAGGGGATAAATTATTTTTAGGAAAGGGAAGGGGAGATGGGAGAGGGGGAGAGTGGGAGAGGGGGAGATGGGGAGAGGGGGAGATGGGGAGAGGGGGAGATTGGGAGATTGGGAGAGGGGGAGATTGGGAGATTGGGAGAGGGGGAGATTGGGAGAGGGGGAGAGGGGGAGATTGGGAAAAATCTTCACGCTTGAGTTGTTGGCTTAACATCCATCCGTTACATCCCGTAGATTGCTCGTTGCCGAAATGCCCAATTTTTTCCAGATTTGATGTACGATCGCTACCAGTTTTCCAGAGGTCGAATTCCCAATGTCCCAAAACTTGACAGCAAGCTGGAATAAAGCCCGCGAGGTTCCGAGTTTGCTCTTCGGCTGGAGTTTGTGCGGTTTATTGGCAATGAGCTCGATCGCCCCTACTCCTGCTGTCGCACAGCTACCTACCTCCGAACAGAGTAACAGCAATAGCCCGATCGCTCAAACAGGTGCGATCGTCCGCCCCGCAATCAAATTGGGCAGCCGAGGATCGGAAGTGATCGAACTCCAAGCTGCTCTTAAATTATTGGGCTTTTACCCTGACACTGTAGACGGGATTTTCTCACAAAGCACCGCTAGAGCTGTATCTCAGTTCCAGGAAGCAGCAGGTCTGCCTCCCGACGCCATAGTCGGTCAAGATACTTGGAACCGGCTGTTTCCTGCGACTCCTGGCGCGATCGAAAACCCGATCGCTAACGATCCTGCAACTGCCGACAACTCAGAGATTAGCCCCGAAGCGCAGCCGACCAATTTTCCTGTTTTGAGAAGACGAATGCGCGGGGCGGCAGTCAGAGATTTGCAAGAACGGCTGCGGGCCAAAGGATTTTTGCGGGTGAGTGCTGACGGCGTTTTCGGCCCGGAAACTCAAGCTGCTGTCAAGGCGGCTCAGCGACAATATCAACTGCCAGCAGACGGCATTGTCGGCCGCGCAACTTGGGAAGCTCTGCTGCGTTGACTGTTGACTGTTGACTGTTGACTGTTGACTGTTAACAGCCAAAGACTGCTTGCTACTTCAAAATTTCCAAATTTTAGGGCCTAGCATAGTCGATGTAACGCCGTACTTCGGTAAAAAAAACCGGTTTCTACCTAAGTCCTAGATTTTATTGACCAACTGCACATTGGGCGACATTGTAATTTTACAAATTGTTAATAATCGCTTTGGGAAGTATTTCTGCACGTCAAAAAGTGTCAAGTTTGGTAAACAAAGTGTTTTTATGCACGCAGTTGGTGTTAACTTAAAAACATGAGGGGCAAAACCAAGAAGCACAAAAAACTTGGATACAAAACTTGGAATTAGAGTATTTGTCCCGATCGCCTCTAGTTCGCAGGCAACGCCTGAACCGTGTAGCTGATTAGCAAAGAAAGGTTGATATTGCGATTCGTATTGGTTAGATAGCTTGAAGCTATTGGATTAATCAAAAGTTGCGATCGCACAACAGTCAAACACAGAAGTCTGAATAGACTCCGCTGATAGCTAGCTCGTCCGCAGAGTAGTTGCAAAAAAGTCCACCTTAGTTGTAGTTTGCTGAAACTCAGCAGAGCTAAAAACCCACTTGAATCAACTTAATTTACAAACTTTTTAGGGTCTGGCATCCGATATGCTAGGCCCTAAAATTTTGTTGTTAGTTATTGATTATTGGTTATTGGTTAAGCTCCTTTAAATGCCGAACAGCTTAGCCGGAAAGGATATTCCCAATTCCCAATGCCCAATTCCCAATGCCCAATTCCCAATGCCCAATTCCCAATTTCCAATAACTATTTAATCTCCTCAATTTGAGCATTCAAACCGTTAGCGCTGAGCATTTGTAGCAATTCCTCAGCTTTTTCGAGTTCCCGAAAAGCACCGGCTTGCATTACCGGTCGCCCGCTGGCAAAACTGCGAAAAGCACCGGGAACGAGGGATTGCATTTTTTGTCGATCGCCCCAACTGTTGGCATCCACCACAACTCGATACCGCAAACCCAAAGCAGACGGTCGATCAAATGAGGGCGAACTCTCGGAATCAGGCAAAGAATTCCCCCCTAAAGCAGCAGGTACATAACCGCCCCTTCCGATAGGAATGTTGCGACCAGGAACCGGTAATCTACCCTCCGAAGCAACCGAACTCGAACTATCAAAATTGGGAGGAATCATTGGTTGCTGTACCGAAATTTCCGAAATTGATCGAAAATTCGGATCGGGCACGGGAATTGGGCTCGCCCCTTGGGCTACCGATGAAGCAGCGGCATTCCTCGGAGAAAGTTCTTGTCGCAACTGGGCGCTTCGCGGTGCGGGTCGATTTTGCACCGGTCGCTGGGAAACTGGCGCAGGCGGGGGAAGTGGCGCTCTTTCAACTCTGGGACTTAGCCGTCCAGGAGTGTAAACAGGGAGAGAAGTGTCTGGGCCACCGATGCTGGGAGGTCGATCGGCCCTTAGCTGCAAAGCACTTGCCCCCATTGGCCCAGGGGTAAAAGTTCCGGCAACATCAACCGAGCCAGTCGTCCGGCTGCTCAACAATTGATTGCCGTAAGCTGGGATTACTTGACCCTTGGCTGCATTGTTGACATCGTACTGACCGTTGTTGCGAATGACATTGCCCCCCGGTTCGGCCGCAGTTCCCAAATCGGGCAGAGATCTCGCGATCGCCACAATTCCGTCCCGGCGATTACTCTCGATATAATTGTTACGCAGCACAGGTCTAGCATTAGCTTGCACCACCACGCCATCTTTATTGCGAGTAATTTTATTACCGATTAGCAGAGGCGAAGCGTTCTGCGCTACATTCACCCCAAATCCGGTGTTTTCAAACACATTATCTCGAACTTCCGGCTGGGAACTGCCAAAAATAGTAATGCCGTTAGCTCCATTTTTGGAGAAAACATTCCCGCCAATCGTCGGCCTGGAAGTACCGACTACCGAAATGCCGTCGTGAGTGCTCCCAGAAAAAGTATTGTTAACAACTGTCGGAGAACTCGATTCGATCCACAAAGCGTAACCCCGATAGTTGGTATTCGTCACCGTCACCCCGCTGAGTCCCGCCCCATCTGCGCCTAAAATCGCAATATTTTGACCCGCCGAAGTCGGACTGATAAAGTATCCTCCGCCTTTGATGACAATATTCTGACCGCGAGTGTTGGGATTTCCCTGAACTGTCACGCTGGGCCTGAGCATTAATGGAAATTTTTCGCCGGTTTGCTCGCTGTAAGTACCGGGCGCTAGCAAAATCGCTGTTTTGGGCGGGGCCACGCTTAAGGCGTAGGTAAGGGTTTTAAACGGAGCTTGATCGCTGCCGTTGCCCCCCGTGTCGCTGCCCCCGATCGAGCTGACGTACAGTATGTTAATCTCGCTCTCCAGGGTCTGAGAAAGTAGCTGCACTCCCGGTATCCCGGCAGCGATAACTGACGGTTGAGGGTTGCAAAAGGCGGTCATCGCAAAGACGAGCAGAAGGCAAGAACTCAAACAAGATTTTTGCGATCGCTTTTCTTTGCACTCGCTATATTGAGAATTTAGGAGCATAAATAAACCCCAATGATTTGCGATCCGAGTTCCGCTTCCCGAGTTCGGTGTCGGTTTTTCGCGATCGAACTTTGATTTCACCCGCCTGCTGGGGTTTTCTTCTGTTAATCTTTTGTGTTGTTCTGCTAACCTCACGGCTCTCCTCCGAAGTGTGGTATGCAGTTTAACGATTCCACTCTCATCAAGTTTGATCTATTATGCTTTGTTTTCATCAAATTCAATAAAACTTAAAAAATTATTGTCGAATTTACATTGGTTTATGCCAAAATTAAGCCGCCTGCTTTGCCACAATCTTGACGGCGTGGGACAATATAGCGGGTTGATTGGTAAGAATAATTATAATTAGGGTGGTTCTGAATGACCGACAAACAAAACAGAACTTTACCGGCACAGCCAGCCCTCTGCCGGATTTTAGATGCAAATTTAGATCGATCGCGCGAAGGGTTGAGAATTATTGAAGAATGGTGCAGGTTTGGTCTCAACAACGCCGATTTGGCTGGCGAGTGCAAGCAACTGCGTCAAGAATTGGCTGCTTGGCACGTCGCAGAACTTCGCAGTGCTAGGGATACGCCGGCTGATCCGGGTACGGAGTTGACTCACCCGCAGGAAGAGCAGCGTTCGAGTATTCAGCAGCTACTGGAGGCGAATTTCTGTCGGGTGGAAGAAGCTCTGCGGGTACTCGAAGAGTATGGCAAAATTTACGATCGGAATATGGGCGCGGCTTTTAAGCAGATGCGCTATCGGGTTTATACTCTCGAAAGCAATTTGCTGGCTTACCGGCGCTACCAGCAGTTACTTCGATCCCAGTTATACCTTGTAACTTCGCCCAGAGACAATTTGTTCGGAGTCGTGGAAGCTGCTTTGCAAGGGGGACTGACTTTGGTGCAGTACCGCGACAAAAACTCAGACGACGGCGCAAAGCTGGCTAACGCGCGCAAGCTTTGCGAACTTTGTCACCGCTACGATGCTTTGCTGATTGTGAACGATCGCGTGGATTTGGCGATCGCAGCCGATGCCGACGGCGTACACTTAGGGCAGGGAGATTTGCCTGTGGCGGAAGCGCGCAAGTTGCTCGGCCCGGGACGGATCATCGGTCGTTCTACTACGAATGGCGAGGAAATGCAGCGAGCTATTGAAGAGGGAGCCGACTACATTGGAGTTGGGCCTGTTTACCACACTCCTACTAAACCTGATAAACAGGCGGCGGGTTTGGACTATGTGCGGTATGCTGCTGATAAGTCGCCGATTCCGTGGTTTGCGATCGGCGGAATTGATATCAACAACCTCGATGAAGTATTGAATGCCGGAGCTCAAAGGGTTGCCATAGTACGCGCAATTATGGAAGCTGAACAGCCTACTTTAGTCACGCAGTTTTTCATCTCGCAGTTGATTCGGATGGAGAATCTGAAAGCTCAGAAAGCTTTGCACGGAAAAAGCTAGGTTGATTGGAGATTTGTAGGGCGGGTTTAACACAGGAAATCTGTGCATAAAATATAATTTTGTTACCAAACCCGCCCTGAAAACTGATATTTTACTTATGATAAATCAAATTGCGCTGCAAGTTAACGGAGAAACCCGCAATTGTGCGATCGACACACCGTTACCAAAATTACTAGAACAATTGGGATTAAACCCGCGCTTGGTGGCTGTGGAGTACAACGGGGAAATTCTGCACAAACAATTTTGGGAAACTACACAGATGCAAGAGGGCGACATCTTAGAAGTTGTGACAATTGTCGGAGGAGGCTAGCCACACATTGGTGATAATTTAAGGCTTAATTTGTCACCAATTGGCAGAACCTAGGAATGTCGCTTGTAGTCAAGTCTAGATCCCCCTAAATCCCCCTTAATAAGGGGGACTTTGAGAAGAATTTTGTCTCCCTAAATCCCGTTAATAAGGGGGACTTTGAGAAGAATCTTGTCCCCCTAAATCCCATTAATTAAGAGGGACTTTAAGAAAAATCTTGTCCCCCCCTTATTAAGGGGGGCTAGGGGGTATCGAGACTTTGAGACAAACAAAAGAGACTTAAGGAACGCCGCAAAATATCGCAATTAAACTGCGACAGCTTCAGCCACGGGTTCAGCCACAGGTGCTGCTACAACAGGATAAATGCTGACTTTCTTGCGAGTTTTGCCTTTTCTTTCAAAAGTCACCACACCGTCAACCAAAGCAAACAGAGTATCATCTCTGCCGATACCAACATTATTACCAGGGTGAACTTTAGTGCCGCGTTGACGGATCAAAATGTTGCCAGCTTTGACAACTTGACCGCCGTACTTTTTGACACCGAGACGCTGAGAATTAGAATCGCGTCCGTTACGTGTACTGCCTGTACCTTTCTTGTGGGCCATAATATCCTCAACTGTATTTACTATGTTTTATTCTGAATCAGTTTCGGCGGTTTGGGGGGTTTCAACAACTGCTGCAGTTAAGTCTCTGGCGGCTAAGACTGTACCGTTGACGCTAATCGAGTCAATCATAAAGCGAGTTGTTTCTTGACGGTGCCCTTTTTTCTTCCGAGTTTTCTTTTTCGGCTTCATCTTGTAGACGAGGACTTTGCGGCCCCGGAAATGCCGGAGAACCGTTCCTTCTACTGTCGCATTTTCTAGTAGAGGCTGGCCGATATGAACCTCGCCTTCGTGCTGGATCAGAAATACTTTGTCTATGGTGACTTTGGATTCAGCTTCAACGTGAAGCAGTTCGATGTCGTAGAAGCGGCCTGGTTCTACCCGAAATTGTTTGCCGCCGGTTTCAATGATTGCGTAAGTCATGGGATGGTGGTTGAAATTGCCGTACAGGTAGCTGATGAGTCTTTGGTCATTGGTCGTTGTGGACTTTTGACTGCTGACTGCTCTCCAGCTTTTGGAATGTCTTAACCTGATCCGAGCCGGATTTAGACAGACAATCTACAATTATTGCGGATTGTTGTAGTTTTGTCAAGGTAAAAGAGAGTTAATCTTTTCTAATTGTTAGTTTGAGAACAGATTTGTGGCGACGAACTACGGAATGCTTACAGAGTTCAATGTAGATTTTCTCAGATTCTCTCTTGTGAAACAGGGCAGGTAAAATGGCAAATCGCATCTGGAAACTCTTAAATACTGATATCAAAGAACTGGGTTCCGCCGACGCAGCGGAGGCAATCGGAGAAGCTGGGAAAACAGCCGCCGAATTGGCAAAAATGTTCAAAGAACAAGGGCTGGACAATAGCAACTTGCTGCTAGAGGTTTTGAACTCTCCCTTAGCTCAAGTTGTGGGAACTGGATTGCCATTTGTCGGGATTGCGGCGAAAATGCTGGCGTTTTTTATCGAAAAAACTCAACAGCAGCCGACTTTAGCTGAGTGCATTTTCCTCGTCAGTCAGGCGGCTTATCTGGAAAGTTTTAAGGAGTTTGTTGGACAAGACGCAAGTTTGTTAAATCGCATCGGGCAAACTCCGGTTTCCGATAAAGTCAAGCAGTTGCTTAAGAAATTGGCGGATTGGGAATTGATCGATAAAGAAGCGAAAGAAACTGTTATTTGCTTCCGCGATTCGATATTAGCTAAGGAATTCAACCTAGTGCTGTCAGAACGGCTGCAACAAGCCGGACTAAATGCCGATGAAGCTTATATTTTGACAAAGAGAGTTGCTGCTAATACTCACCGCTATTTAATCGAAGCTTGGGCAGTTTCCGGCGATGCCATGAAACATCTTGGACAGCCTTCTATCAGCGAATGGCGGGAGGAACAGGAGAAATATCACAGCATTGACAACTACCTGCAAGAACAGATTGCCTCTCTACCTCTACAACCCGTATTTACAGAAAATTTCTCATTCAAGGATATCTACGTGCCTCTGAAGGCAAGGCCAATTGATAAAAATGGCGACCCCATAAATGATGCAGAAGCTTTCGATTTAGAAAATTGGGCAAAAGACTTGCTTGCAGATGAAAACAAACAAAATCGGGTGATGTTCGTCAAAGCTGGCCCCGGACGCGGTAAAAGCGTTTTTTGTCGGATGTTTGCTGACTGGGTGCGACAAAATTTTCATCCAGTTTGGACGCCCGTGTTAATTCGACTGCGATATATTCCCAAATTGCAAAATAGTTTCCCAGAAACGCTAAAAAAAGCAGTTAATGCTGGTTTTGCTAGCGATGACGGGTGGTTGACAGATAGAAACACGCGATATTTGTTTTTCTTGGATGGCTTTGATGAGTTGCTCATGGAAGGGAGAAGCAGCGGCGGTTTAAAGGATTTTCTCGAGCAAGTAGGACAATTTCAGCGGGACTGCGCTCAGAATTCGGAAATGGGACACCGGGTTTTGATTACTGGCAGACCTTTAGCTTTGCAAGGAATTGAAAGGCAAATGCCAGATAACTTGGATCGAGTCGGAATTCAGGTAATGGATGACGAACTACAGCAGCAGTGGTTGAGCAAGTGGGAAGCCCAATTAGGGGCAGAAAAAACCTCAGCTTTTCAGCATTTTTTGCAAGATGAATGTTGTCCAGAACAGGTCAAATCAGACTTGGCGCGAGAACCGCTCTTGCTTTATCTGTTAGCAGCGATGCACCGAGATGGAGAGTTGAAAATTGAGGATTTTCAAGGAACTAACACCACTCAAGCAAAAATTTTAATTTACAACAAAGCTGTGAATTGGGTACTCACAAAACAGCGGTCTGAAGTGTTCAATCGCAAGTTGACAGAACTGGAAACAGAGGTTTTGCGGCGCATCCTGAAAGAAGCAGGGTTGTGCGTGGTGCAGTCGGGAGAGGAATGCGCTCCTGTAGCGATGATTGGGGAACGATTGAGAGAAGACAACTCGGTTAAAGCATTACTTGAAGAAGCACAAAAACAGATTGGCGATAATCCTCTGAGAAATGCTTTGGCGGTTTTTTATCTTCAGCAAGGCAGTAAAGAAGGTTCTGTGGAGTTTGTACACAAGAGTTTTGGTGAATTTCTGTGTGCGGAACGATTGAAAGAAAGTTTGGAAGAGTGGACGGAACCGGGAAAGAAACGTAGAGAATTTAATACTCAAGACTCTCAGATGGAGTGGGAGATTTATGATTTGTTGGGTTATCGGCCGCTGACAGAAGAAATTGTGGGATATTTGATGGGGTTGTTAACAACTCCGGCTGTTGCAGGGGAAGAAAGTCTGTTTCGCCCTGTGGAGTTATTCCAGCGTCTGGAGGATTTTTATCTGCGGTGGTGCGAGGGGGAATTTATTGATGCGCCGCCGGAAAATTTGCCTCAGAAGAAGATGCGCCTACTGCGAGATCAATTGAAAACCCAAGAATTGGGACAGCGACAAAGAGATGTTTATGCTGGTTTGAATGTGATGATTTTGTTGTTGGAGTTGCACCGTTACGGTCAGGAGACACCTGAATTTAAAGACAAAATGGTGTTTTATCCTTGTGGAAAACCTAATGCTGAAGGTAAACTTGACGATGCAAGTCGGTTGTTGTGTCTCATCGGTTATAGCTGTTGTGTTATGGGTTATGGCTTTGGCCGAACAGTTGGGAGATTCCTCAGCGGCGCAGACCTCAGCGGCGCAGACCTCAGCGGCGCAGACCTCAGCGGCGCAGACCTTAGCGGCGCAAACCTCAGTGGCGCACACCTCAGCGACGCAAACCTCAGCGGCGCAGACCTCAGCTTCGCAAACCTCAGCGGCGCAGACCTCAGTGGCGCAAACCTCGTCCGCGCAGACTTCTGCGACGTAAACCTCAGCGGCGCAAACCTCAGCGGCGCAAAGCTCAGCGGCGCAAACCTTTGGGACGCAAACCTCAGCGACGCAAACCTCAGTCGCGCATACCTCCACCGCGCATACCTCGGCAACGTACACCTCAGCGGCGTAAACCTCAGCGGCGCAGACCTCAGCGGCGCATCCTCCAACAGCTCAGACCTCAGTGGCGCAAACCTCAGTGGCGCAAACCTCAGTGACGCAGACCTCTGGTTCCAAAACCTCAGCGGCGCAGACCTCAGCGGCGCAAACCTCAGCGGCGCAAACCTCAGCGGCGCAAACCTCAGCGACGCAGACCTCACCGGCGCATTCCTCAGCGGCGCATTCCTCACCGGCCCATACCTCAGCGACGCATTCCTATTGCTCGGTGATCGCATTATTGGAGATATCGAATGGGATGAAAACACAAAATGGGACAATGTTCGAGGTTTGGATACAGCCTTTAATCTGCCAGAAGCGTTAAGGCAACAGCTAGGAATGCAGTAGAAACATTTTTCCAGGCTTGGCATATCATTTTTATGAACAGGCTTTCCGGCCTGTTCCACAAAGAGTTAATTTTCTTGTGGGGTGGGCCCGAGAGTCCGCGCCCGAAAGGCCGATCGACATACGAAGGTCGATCGACCTTATTTTATCCAAAAGGTCGATCGACCTTATTTTATCCAAAAGGTCGATCGAAGGGGATTCAAGCCGTCACAGAACATCTGCGCGATCGTAACAATTCCAAAGCTTGCTGTTTCACCCGACCCTCCATCACCTCTTTTTGCAAATTAATAAAAGCCTCAAAATCTTCTAAACCATACTTGGTCATCTGCAACTGCTGTCGCAACTGTTCTTCTGCCTCAACCGTTAAGTAACCTGTTGCCAAAGCTTTGCGGACAATTTTACTGATTAAAGTCATAGTAGCTTCACCCTGAATACACCTACGTTAAAACACTGAAGTTTTGTCAACCGACTAACTCAGGTTTTAGTTTGTTTCATAATTATCCTTAAAATAGGTTAAATCTACCTTAAGGTCTATGTAAATAAAGTTGTTTTTGATACATCCCTGAAACTTTAGCGATTTTAAATTTACAGTGCGATTAAACTGATCTATTTAGTTTTTGCCCTACACCATTATTCTTCCAATACGTTAAATCTACCTTAAGGCATAATTTAAACATAACGATTTGTGACATTGCAAATTGTATGGATTTTAAATGTAGAGTGCGCTTAAATCGGTATATTTAGTTTCTGTCTAACAACAGCCGCCATTCTCTGACGGCAAAAGGAGGAACCAGCAATTTTGTTTCTTGTTGATTTTTCACTGGCAAATTCAACAGCAAAGGTCGATTACTTTCCACTTGTGTAATTATTGATTTAAAATCGTATTCTCCGACATTAATTGGCAAACCCGACTCGTTCCAAATATCATTAGCATTGCCAATTTCGCGCTTGCCTGCAGCAACTTTCAGGGGAACAGGATGCTGAATTTCTGTTCCGGGAAATCCTACTAATCTCAGGTTTAAAGACTTTACTACTCCCGACTTGACTCGCTTGTACAAAACAACTTGCCATGCTTTGTCATCAGTATCGCGCAGGCTTTGTACGGATCGGAACATTACTGTCTCGGCAGTTTCAGGATATTTGTGAATTGAGGCGAAAGCGGGCGGGCTAACCGCTAATATTAGTAGATACAAGCACAAACTAATAATAGTTAAAGTTCTACGCCAACAATAATATTTTTTCAACTTCCACGACCTCCAAGAATTTACACGTTTTTAGCAAAAAACAGAAAAAAGGACAGGTTTGTATTGAGATTATTAAAGGATGAATAATAAAAGACAAGAAGCAAGCAGGTTTTGTATAAAGATTATTCATCGATGACCAAGTTACGCGCTAAACCTGCCCTACATTATACCTCAGCTTGGTTTCCTGAAGTTAGGCGCTAAACCTGGTCTTACAATCAATGTACATAACCGAGTTTATTTCCAATCGGTTTCAGCTTGGGATAGCACGTAAGCTGAAACATCGGTAATTTGTTGTTCCGACAAACGATCTTTGTAAGCGGGCATAATACCTTTGCCGTTGGTTACTAAGTTGGAAATGTTGGCGATGGAATCCATGCCGTATTTTTTTAAAGCTTTTTGTTTCAAGTTTTTGCCGCGCCTGATAATGTTGCTGCCGTTGATGTGACAACCTGCACAGTTGGCGCTGAAGACTTCGGCTGCGGTTGTGGGATTTGTAGCTGTATCTGCGATCGCCATTTGGGAAGTAGTGGCGATTTCTACAAATGTTAGCATCAGTATTAATAAAACGGCGGCGAGGATTTTTTTAAAGTTCTTGAGCGAAATCATTTATTTGCAATTTGAAAAATAGTGCTGGATTTAATGATATCACTAAATACGCATTTTCGGGTTAACTCAGCGGTTTATTCTTCCCAATCGAAGGTGCGGGAAACTGCTTTTTTCCAAAAGCGATATTTTTGCTCGCGAAGTGCGATCGGCATTTTCGGTTCCCAAGTACAATCCACCGCCCAATTGTCCCGCAATTCGGCTAGCTGACTCCAAAAACCCACCGCCAAACCGGCCGCATAAGCCGCGCCGAGAGCAGTAGTTTCTGCTACCACAGGCCGCACCACAGGCACTCCCAAAACATCGCTTTGAAACTGCATCAGCGTGTGATTTCCCACCATTCCTCCGTCTACTTTTAAAGACAAAAGCTGCACAGCAGAATCCTGATTCATCGCATCCAATACTTCTCGCGTTTGCCACGCTGTAGCTTCCAATACTGCGCGGGCAATGTGTGCCTTAGTCGCGTAGCGAGTTAAACCTGCAATTACTCCCCGCGCGCTGTCTTTCCAATAGGGGGCGTAGAGTCCAGAAAAGGCCGGGACAACGTAAACTCCGCCGCTATCTTCGACTGTATTTGCTAATGTTTCTACTTCTGCAGATGTGTTGATGATGCCCAAATTGTCCCGCAACCACTGCACTAAAGCTCCGGCGATCGCAATACTGCCTTCCAAAGCATACACAGCGGGCGATTCCCCCATCTTGTAGGCGACTGTTGTTAGTAATCCTTGCTTTGAAGGGACGATCGTCTCACCGGTATTCAGCAGCATAAAACAGCCCGTACCGTAAGTATTTTTCGCCTCCCCCAGACTGAAACAAGTTTGCCCGACGAGGGCGGCTTGCTGATCTCCCAAAGCAGCAGCAATCGGAATACCTGCAAGCAATCCTTTTGCAGTTCCAAAAACTTGACTCGAAGGGCGAATTTCTGGCAGCATCTGGCGGGGAATTGCCATTATTTCCAAAGTTTCCGCATCCCAATCAAGGGTTTGCAAATCCATCAGCATCGTGCGGCTGGCGTTGGTAACATCGGTAATGTGCGTGCCGCCAGTCAGATGCCAAATCAGAAAAGTATCGACATTGCCAAAAATCGCATCCCCTTGATTTGCAGCTTCCCGCAATCCTGCAATATTGTCCAGCATCCACTTAATTTTCGGCCCGCTGAAATAAGTAGCCAGCGGCAAACCGCATCGTTCTCGAAATCGATCTTTGCCCTCAACTTCAGCTAATTTATCGCAAAGAAAGCGAGTGCGGGTATCTTGCCAAACAATCGCATTACCGTAAGGTTTGCCAGTTTTTCTGTCCCAAACAATTGTAGTTTCGCGCTGGTTGGTAATGCCGAGGGCAGCAATATCTTTGGGGTCGATATTGCCGATTTCGAGGGCATTTTTAATCACACTTTGGGTGCGCTGCCAAATTTCATCGGGATTATGTTCAACCCATCCTGGTTGGGGATAGATTTGCTGGTGTTCTTGTTGGTCCTTGCAAAATATCTGTCCCTGGCGATCGAATACGATAAATCGGGTGCTGGTGGTTCCTTGGTCGATCGCTGCTACGTATTTTTTTGCCAATTGTCTAAAACCTTTTTAGTAATGAGTTATTTAACGTATATGATACTATGTAAAACACAAGCTAATCTCAAAAACTTTAGTTTAGGGAACTGCACAAGTTGAAACTGGCAGATTTGCTGAGGCTCGATCGCACAATTAAGGTTATTGGCTTTGACGACGCTCCGTTTTCTCGTACAAGCGGCAGCCTGGTGTCGATCGCGGGCATAGTCTGCGGGGGAACGCGATTTGAAGGAATGGTTTGGGGACAAGTCCTCCCAGACGGATTAGATGCCACGGATGCTATTTCTGGGCTACTCCTCGGAGGCAAATTTATGCCGCAATTGCATCTCGTTTTGCTAGACGGAATTGCTTTCGGTGGCTTCAATATTATTGACCTTCCCGAGTTAGCATCGCGGCTGCAAATTCCTTGCGTTGCTGTCATGCGCCGCCAACCAGATTTAGCTGCTGTTGAAAAAGCCCTCCGCCATTTCCCAGACTCCGAATACCGTTTAGAATTGTTGCGCCGCGCCGGGAAAATTCACGCTTTTGAACCTTTCTTTTTTCAAGTTTGCGGCGAACAACCGGAAGTAATAGCGAGGGTGCTTCAGCGTTTGACAGACACTGGTAAAGTTCCTGAAGCTTTGCGTTTGGCTCATTTGATTGGTGCGGCGGTAATTAATGGAGTTAGCAGCAGTTCTGCTTGAATTATTGTTAAGAACTGGCAAGATGCCCGTTCCACAAAGAGTGAATTTTCTTGTGGGCAGGACTTACGCAACTATCACAAATGCTTCGATAGCCTCTCCAAAAGTTCCAACAAAGGGCAAAGGTTGTCAGATTTTTCAATCAAAACTTCTCTCAGTTTATTGCCATATTTGTGACACAATAAATATCGGAATCTGGGGGCATTTCAGTTGTTTACTTAAATAATTTGATAACAGCCCATGTTTGATTTGATATATTGTTCGACCTGTCTGAACAGCTAAACTTTTAAGCCTTAACCATACAAGTAAAGTGCAAGCAATATAATTTTTTTGAATCCGAGCTTTCCGACACGCGACTTGACTATATTCCTGTTAATTGCTTGATTTCTCGGTTACATTCTACAAACTTCTAACGAATGGCACACACTTTTTGTACGTCATTTGTTTCTGACTCAGTTAAGTCGTTAGTCGCGACATATTCCGTCTTGTTGGTGGAAACAATTACTCGGAATAATTCCACTTTCTTGAATTTCAATACTCCGGACAGTTTTTGGAACGAGACTACAAGCTTACGCGGGGCAAGGATTATAAATAAAGTCGACTTAAATGCCGCGTCAGGGGTGGATCTGACATTGATTTAATTATCCACAATGGTTCAAATTCAAGCGAGAATAAGCCATTGGGCTATATAAAAACTGTCCGGAGTATTGACTTAAGATAACTATCAAATATCCGTCAACTATCAAATATTACACTAGCATTAGACTCTCGCCTGAAAGCTACATTAAAAGTATCAAGACGTTTTAGTAACCGAAAAGTAGCTTGCTTGTTAGAGTATACTACCCCAAAGCTAGCAAAATATCGGCTCAAATACTGGTGTCATATGAAATCTGTTAGCCTCGGAATCATTCAGCTCTCTATTCTCGCCCTCTGCGTGAATCAGCGTCAATTCCTTGTTAGCTGCGACCGATAAATTTTCTTTTTTTTACTGCCGATACACGCAGATAAACACAGATTAACGCAGGTGAATTATCTCAATTCCGGCTGTGCCGTGATTGTTGAAGGTTGACTGGATTTTACGCCAGACGATGCTACCGGATTTGAGATCAAAATGAAACTAGAAGGGGCTTAAAAAGGATTGAATGAAAAAGAATTACAGCTTGTGGACTTAAAGCAATAGGTAAAGTCAAATGAAATTTAAATAAAATTGAAAAAGTCAAAAGTAAGAAAGCTTTCCGTAAAAACAAGTTTTTTTACTTTTAGCTTTTGACTTTTGACTTTTAGCACATCGAGTATTCAACTCAAAACTCAAAACTCAAAACTCTTAAGGCGCTGCTGCCGCCCTGCGGTTGGCAACAATCAGATTAGCTTGATACTCTGCCGCTTTTTGCTGAGCCTTTTGATAGTTCGGGCTGGTTGACGGTACGGCTCTCATGAGCTTAACCGCTTGCTGCCACTCGCTTGCTACTGCGATCCACTCATCTTGAGATTGAGCCTTCTGGGCCGAAATTGCTGCCTTCTGAGCTGTGTTAACGGCTTCTCTCCAAGAGTCAGGCTTAGGCGCGGCGGCTTTTGGTGCAGGAGAGGCTGGAGCTGGGCTTGCTGGCGCAGCAGCAGTGGGAGCGGGTTTTGGTGCAGGGGAGGCTGCCTGTGGGGTGCCCGGAGATGCAGCAGCAGTGGGAGCGGCTTTAGACGCGGGAGATGCGGGTTTCGGGGAAGGGGAAGCAGCTTCGGGGGCGATGGGTTCTGGGTTCGAGTCGCCGAAGGGGAATGTTTTAGTAAAGAAAAGCCCTGCGATCGCCGCCAGAGGTACTAAGATACCCACAGGTATTACCCATTTGGGAAATTGTTTTTTCGGAGGCGGGGCTTGATCTTCGTCTTCGTCTTCGTCTTCCTCGTCGTCATCTCGATCGAATTCTCCTTCTTGATAATAGTCTTCCTCTTCTGGCTCGACATCATCTAAACCTACAGAGTCGTCAGGCATTCCACTATCCAAGGGGTAAGGCATTGAATCTGCAGGCATTAGATCAATTTCATCTTCCCACGTAGGCGATCCCTCACCTGTTCGACGCCCGTAAACCTTTACAGTGTGAATTGATTCAAGTCCCAGCTTCGTCATGCCGGTGCGAATGAAATCGACCAATACCATTTGATCCGGTACTTTGTCTGCCTCCAGAATTATGTGGAGGCAGCCGTTGTCGCGCGTCACATCGGCGTTGATGCCTTTGGGTTTGAGTGTACGGTTGATGCTAGATGCGATCGCTTTTGGATCGCCTTGCTTGAGCAGTTCCCGCGGGTTCTGTTGTGTCATGGGTAGCGCTCTTTTTTTGGGGGGGGTGGAGAGCCGGCAAATAATATTAACCGATCGGCATTCGGCGGACAATATTTATTTACCACATTAACTTCTACTTTGGCATTCTGAGAATATTTCTAGTATCTATTGACCTTTTGGCCGGCGATCCGGCATCAAGCACATAGCCGCTATCGAAATTTGTTGTAAAAATTTACAGTAAGGGGCCGCTCCTGTGGCCTGTCGCGCATCAGCGAAACAAGCTAGAAAGTTCTATAACTTTGGTTTGCAGGGTTGAGATTTCTTCTCGCCCCCGCTTTAAAGAAGCTTCTAAGTCTAGCAGCAAAGGCAAACTTTTTTGCAGTTTTTCTAAGCTGGCATTCTTGACTTCTTGACGAAAATAGTATACTCGTTTCGGATTGCCCAGATCTAGAGCTTGAGCAATTTTATCATCGCGATCGCCCGCTTGGATCATTGCCTTTACCCATAGCCAAATCCGAAACTTACCAGTCAAGCCAGCCACAATTCTCAAACCAGGCTCGCTGCGGCCAGTTAAGCCGGCCAATAAATCCAAAGCGGCGGAGGTATTGCCCTCGCGAATCGCATCGGCTAGCTGGAAGGTATTCTGGGCGTGACAGTGCACCAGTGCGGCAACTTCTTCCGGGTTCAGAGGTTGGCTGCGGTTGCCGGCAAACAGTCGCAATTTTTCGAGTTCGCTGTATAGCCCGCGGGTATCGCTGCCAATGGATTCGGCCAAAAGTTCGATCGCCGTGGCGGTCAATTTTACGTTCATTTCGCCTGCGACTTGACGCACCCGCTGGGCTAATTCTTTGTCATTCCAAGGCGGAATCGGTGAAAATTCTCGAAATTCGGCGGACTCTTTCAGTAACTTGGTAGATTTGAGCCGGCTGTCGGGTTTTTTGACGGATGTCAGCAGCAGCACGGTGGTAGGGGGAATCACCGGCAGCGTCCGTTCAAATTGTGCTAACAGTTCAGGAGAGCACTGCTGCGTTACAGTCGTATTTGCCAGCCAGACAAAACGGCTGCCGGTACCGAAGGGCGGCGTTAAGGCTCGATCGAGCCCTTCGACCACAGCGTCGGCTCGATCGGCAATAATTTTGTCATAGTTAAAACTCGCCCAGTTGGGGTCGAGGACTGTTTGACGCAAACTTGTTACAGCTTGCGCCATCGCAAAGTCGTCTTCCCCCCAAAACAGGTAAATTTGCATGAAAAACGCTCACTAGCCAAAAAAATCACATTTGCACGCGAGGCTTGTCCAACATATCCTGAATTGGGCTGTTGGAAGCCCGCGCCATAATATAAAATTTGGTGTGGGAGTTTGTCACCGCGAGGAAATCAAGATTGGATGATACTTATCAAGCTTACGTAAATCGGGTGGCGCGAATGACGCTGCTGGACTCTTACAAGTCCCAGGTGGAACACATTCAGGAATCTCCAAAATTTAAGCCCGACGAAGCAGGCAGGAGATATCCTGTACCTTTTCCAGGTTATTCGGTGATTACGCCTCCTGCCGGGGAAGATGCAGAAAATGCTGCATTTTATAGTAATTTGCACTCGAGCCAACAACGGCTATTGCAGGAAATAGGGGAGGGTGCGCTCGTGGCACTGCCTCCTGATAGCTTCCATTTAACCGTAGCCGATTTGATTTGGAGCAGCGCTTTTCGAGATGCCTCTGATAAAAATCCCGAATTTGAGGAGCAACTGCGCTCGCGCATGGCCGATCGTTTTGCCGCCTGCAAACCCTTGGCGGGCGGCCCTCCCATTCGCTGGATAGTGCTGGGGTTGATGGTGATGACTAGAGCTGTGGGTGTTTGTTTGGCACCGACGGACGAAAACTCTTACAAGCAAATTCTAGAGTTTCGCCGATCGATCTATCAAAATCCCGATTTAATGGCTTTGGGAATTGAACAGCAATATCATTTTACGGCACACATTACTCTGGCTTATTTTGGGGACACCGGACCGAACCTTGACCGCGATCGCTTGTGCACTTTGCTGTCAGAGTTAAACGAGCAATGGCTGGACACGCCGCAAGAACAGTCCGTAAACCGAGTGGAACTGCGGAAGTTTGACGACATGACCACCTACCTCCGGCAACCAGACTGGCCTGTTTTTGAGTTTTAACGAAGGAAGAAGGAAGAGGGAAGAAGGAAGAGGGAAGAAGGAAGAAGGAAGAAGGAAGAGGGAAGAAGGAAGAGGGAAGAAGGAAGAAGGAAGATTTTTTCCCATCTCCCACTCTTCCCATCTCCCACTCTCTCGCCCCATCTCCCACTCTCTCGCCCCCTCTCCCTCTCTCCCCTTGGACAATAGTCAGGATATTGCCTATTAAATGCTTTAATTATTTTTGTTTGACAGTAAAGTCAAGGGAAAAATTTATGAAAAACCAGGAAAAATCAGTAATTCTGGTTTTTTACTTTTTGCTTAAAAAGTGACAGTAAACGTTGTTGGTATAGGTTTAGATGGAGCTGCTGGGCTGAGCGAATCGGCGCGGCAGGTTGTAGCAATGGCCGCTCTGCTAATAGGCAGCGAGCGCCATTTGAGCTATTTTCCCCAGCACGACGGAGAGCGCTGGGCGTTGGAAGATTTGACCGAAGCAATTCTGGAAATTAGGCGCTGGTGGGCGACTGAACCCGAATTAGAACCCTCTGCAGGGACGCTGGAACCCCGCGATCAACCGATCGTAATTTTAGTGGCCGGCGACCCGCTGTTCTACGGCTGGGGAAAGTTGTTAATTGCCCAATTGCCGGCAGAAAAATTGACTTTTCACCCCCACGTCAGTTCTGTGCAGTTGGCTTTTAACCGCTTGCAAATCCCTTGGCAAGATGCTCATTTTGTTGGCTCTCAAGGACGTTATTTTGAGGAACTGACGGCAAAACTCAAACTCGGTGTCGAGAAAATTGCGGTGCTCGCGGACGAAACTCATACTCCGGCTGCCCTGGCAAATTTGGTGAAAGCTCTAGATTTGCCTACACGCTACGAGTTTTGGGTTTGCGAAAATTTGGGTTCTGCTGACGAGCGCGTGGGCTTGCGTTCTCTGTCAGCTTTGCTGGGAGAGTCTTTTGCACCGCTGAGCGTGGTTGTGATGCTGCGGGAACCCCCGCCTAGGGCAGAACCTTTGGATTTGGAAAATTTGCCTTTGTTGGGAATACCGGATGCAGCTTTTATCGGTTGTGGCGACAAGCCTGGTTTGACGGTTGAACGGGAAGTGCGGGTGTTGGTGCTGGCACAATTGGCTTTGCAACCGGGACAAGTTGTCTGGGATGTGGGTGCTGGTAACGGTTCTGTGTCGATCGAGATTGCTCGTTTATTCCCGCAGTCTGAGGTGTACGCGATCGAACAAACGGTTTCTGGTAATTCTGCGATCGAGTTCAACTATAGCCGTTTTGGGCTGCAAAATGTGTTTTCGATTCACGGAACTGCCCCGGAAATCTTGCACCGCTTGCGTCCTCCGCACCGGATCTTTATTGGCGGTAGTGGCGGAGGGTTGACTAAAATTTTGGGCGTTTGCGCGCTGCGGCTGCTCCCTGGAGGCTCGATCGTGCTGGCTTTGGATGCTTTTGAGGATATTGCTACTGTTTTGAGCTGGATTGGCGATCGGGTGCGCCGGGAACCGCACTGGAGTTACCGAATCGTGCAAGTGCAGTTATCGCGTTCAGTAAATGCGGGCAACTTAACTCGTTTTGACGCGCTGAATCCGGTTTCGATTGTAACGATCGATCGACACTTGAATTAATCTGAAATCTGTGATATTCGCGCTTCAGCGTCGGGCCTAAAATCGAGTCAACATTCAACACTCAACCCTCATTCAGTTTTTCGACCCCGCATCAACAATTAACAGTCATGAGGAGTGCAAACCGGAATTAATATAATATCATGTCTAGTCGAGCGATCGCGATTTTTGTAAGGGCCCGTGAGCCAACAATACCTGCCAATAATTGACAATCTCAAAAACCCGCCACGACCGCGATATTATGGTTAATCGATCGCAATTGATATAACTCTAACTTTCGGGTGCACGCCAGGGTAAACGCATCTTAACTTTAACGCAAAATATGCTACAGTTAAATCCGACTAAATTTTAGTGTAGTTTATTCAT
>NZ_JAUBVF010000076.1:0-26639 GCF_036705685.1 Microcoleus sp. AT3-A2 | reverse complement strand
CCCGTGACGCTGTTAGCATCAGCATTTCCGGTAAACAAGACAGGAGTGGTGAAGTTGTAACCGCCAACACCTGAACCAAAATTGTTAAAGGCGACGGGGAAAGTATTCCCAGCAGCAGTTAAATCAGCAACGCTGCCGGAGCTGGTAGTAGTACCAGTGGGAGAAGTACCAGTATCAGAAGACGTGATCGTACCTGTAAATACAAAGTCCGCCGTTCCCAGATTGCTAGCAGCAGTACCCAGATTCGCAATCAAGGTAGAACCACCGGCTACGGTACCGTTCGAGTCAAAATACAACACCGTTTCGTTTGAGCCATTAGTAAAGGCGAAGAAACCAGCAGTTGTAGAATTGCCCAGGGCTGTAGCTTGTGCAGCTTCCAAAGAGGCATAACTGCCACCTGTGAAAATCACGAACTCTTTGCCAGTAATGTCAGGAGTTGAACCGCTAACACCGTCAAAGTTAGTCGTAGTCAAATTACCGAAAGCGCTCGCGCTAAACTCGAATTTGTCTACCCCAGAGGTAAAGTCAGTAATCGTATCACCGCCTTCGCCTGTTGCTTTGTAAACAAACAGATCCGCACCAGCACCGCCAGTCAGAATATCTGCACCGCTGCCGCCGCTGAAGATGTCAGCAAACTCAGTACCCGTGACGCTGTTAGCATCAGCATTTCCGGTAAACAAGACAGGAGTGGTGAAGTTGTAACCGCCAACACCTGAACCGAAATTGTTAAAGTCGGTTGGGTAAGTGTTCCCAGCAGCAGTTAAATCAACAACGCTGCCTGAGTTGGTAGTAGTACCACTATCAGGAGATGCGATCGTACCTGTAAATACAAAGTCCGCCGTTCCCAGATTGCTAGCAGCAGTACCCAGATTCGCAATCAAGGTAGAACCACCGGCTACGGTACCGTTCGAGTCAAAATACAACACCGTTTCGTTTGAGCCATTAGTAAAGGCGAAGAAACCAGCAGTTGTAGAATTGCCCAGGGCTGTAGCTTGTGCAGCTTCCAAAGAGGCATAACTGCCACCTGTGAAAATCACGAACTCTTTGCCAGTAATGTCAGGAGTTGAACCGCTAACACCGTCAAAGTTAGTCGTAGTCAAATTGCCGAAAGCGCTCGCGCTAAACTCGAATTTGTCTACCCCAACAGTAAAGTCGGAAATTTTGTCGCCGCCTTCTTTAGTTGTCCTGTAAACAAACAGATCCGCACCACTGCCACCGCTTATGACATCTAAACCGAGGCCGCCGGTGATGGTATCGTTGCCGTCGCCGCCCTTGAGGCTATCGTTATAATTGCTGCCGACAATCTTGTCATCGCCTGCTAAGCCATCGTAATTAACTGGGGCCGGAGAAGTGGTGAAATCCACATTGTCAGCACCAGCAGTACCGACAGGAATAATTAGTGGGTCGCCGATGAAGACAAAGTTACTGACTTGCAGGCGAATGTTGACTGAGAAACTGGTCACAATTTCAAAGCGCCCCGCAACACTAAATACCAGTACAGCACGGCCGGTCTCGGCATCTGTAAACTGACAGAAAGTAGGCGCGTCTAAGTTGCCACCCAAAGCTGTAAACCGCGCTTGCAAACTGGTGATGCTGTTAACGGTGATATCAGCACTAAAGTCGAGCAAATTAGCGCTGCCGATCGACCCAACAGTAGAAGTAGCAGTAATCTCCAGTCGGGTCAAACTAGAAACGCTGAGATTACCAAAAGCTGCGGTAGAAAGCTGTAAAACATCGTCATCGACATTAAAGTCAGTAATAAAGTCAGCTTCTACAACTGTTTGAATCTCTTGGCGGGAAGTGAGGTAAATAAAGGTATCCTTCCCATTACCCCCACTCAGATTATTGGTTCCTAGACCGCCTTCGATCGAGTCATCGCCCTCATTTCCGGTTAATGTGTCATTGCCACTACCGCCGATGATTTTGTCTATGCCGAGGCCACCGTCGATCGAGTCATCGTCATCGCCGCCGTCGATATCGTCATCATCATCGCCGCCTTTAACTTTGTCCTTGCCCAAGCCTCCTTTTAGTGTGTTTTTGCCTTTACCACCGTCGATATCGTCATCGTCATCGCCGCCGTCGATATCGTCATCATCATCGCCGCCTTTAATTTTGTCCTTGCCCAAGCCTCCTTTTAGTGTGTTTTTGCCTTTACCGCCGTCGATATCGTCATCGTCATCGCCGCCGTCGATATCGTCATCGTCATCGCCGCCTTTAACTTTGTCGTTGCCTTTGCCTGCTTTTATTTTGTTTTTGCCTAGGCTAACTTCGATATCATCATCGTCATCGCCGCCGTCGATATCGTCATCGCCATCGCCGCCTTTAATTTTGTCCTTGCCTTTGCCGCCGATGATTTTGTCCTTGCCTTTGCCGGCTGTAATATCATCGTCACCATCGCTGCCTTCGATGTCGTTATCCAGCGTCGCAGAACCGACAATAACTTGAGGTGCTGTAGTGCCACCAAACTTAAAGACATTTTGCTGGACATCCAAGCTAAAACGCTGGTTGATGAGAGTTCTTTTGCCGTTGTCAACGTCAAAACTAAAACTAAGCGCACCGAAAAAACCTACTGCCGCTTTGAAAGTTAACAAGCCTGCGTTAATGTCTGCTTGAGAGAAGGTAGAACCGACTTGTGCTGGGACTCCATTCAACAATAGTTGGCCGGTTGTAGCATCGGGCAGCTCGGTTAGCTTGAAGACTGTGCCGCCAGGACCTTGCTCGTCATCGACATACCGCAACAACTCAGAAGTAATAGTTTGCGCGCCGCCGTCAGAACCAGCAATCAAGCCATTATTAGCTTCCACTCGCGCAGGGTTAAAAATCGGAGTTTGAGGTTGATTTGGAGTTGGAGTTTGAGGTTGAGTTGGAGTTGGAGTTTGAGGATTAACTCCCAAAAAGTCGGCCGCAGTGATCAGCGTTGCGTTGACATTCAACAATAGCGCCAAGGCGAAGTTATTGACCCGAATTTCGGTATTGACACCGATTTGTATAAAGGTCAAGCTGCTAAAGTTCAAGTCGCCAAACAGCAGAAACTTGTCGCTGCCGTCCTCGAAGTCAGTGATGACTGCACTTGCCTGAGAGTTACTGTTACTCACGACATAAACGTCAGCTCCAGCACCGCCTATACAGGTATGGTTGCCAGTACCGCCCATCAGCGTATCGTTGCCGTCGCCGCCCATCAGCGTATCGTTGCCGTCGCCGCCGCCACTAACGCTGTCGTCGCCGTCGCCGCCGTCTGCCATGTCATTGCCGCCGCCAGTAACGAGGGTATCGTTGCCGGCACCGCCCATCACGCTGTCGTCGCCGTCGCCGCCGCTAACGCTGTCGGCGCCCTCGTCGCCAGTGCAAACGTCGTTGCCGGCACCGCCCATCACGCTATCGTCGCCGATGCCACCGCTAACGCTGTCGTCGCCGTCGTCGCCACTGCAAACGTCGCTGTCGCCACCGCCGCTCACGGTATCGTTACCGGTGCCACCGCTAACGCTGTCGTCGCCGTCGTCGCCACTGCAAACGTCGCTGTCGCCACCGCCACTCACGGTATCGTTACCGATGCCGCCGCTAACGCTGTCGTCGCCGTCGTCGCCACTGCAAACGTCGCTGCCGCCATCGCCGGTAACGGTATCGTTATTTTTGCCGCCGTTAACGGTATCGTTGCCTTCGCCGCCGCTAACGGTATCGTTGCCCTGATCGCCCCGGACGTTATCGTTGCCTTCGTCGCCCTTGCAATCGTCGTCGTCTTTGCCGCCGTAGATGCTATCGTTGCCGGCGCCGCCTTTAACCTTATCCTTTCCTTGGTTGCCGTTGGCCCAGTCATCGCCGTCATCGCCTTCGCAGTCGTCGTTGCCTTCGCCGCCCATCACGGTATCGTTATCTTTACCGCCGTTAAGGGTGTCGTTGCCTTTGCCGCCCTTAACGTTGTCTTTATCGCGATCGCCTCTTATTTCATCGTCGTCATCGCCGCCCTCGCAATCGTCGTCATTCCTACCGCCGTAGATTTTATTTTTTTTGTCACGGTTTCCTCTGATTTCGTCCTTGCCTTTTTTGCCGAATATCTTGTCCTGATCGCCGGTGGCGACAATTAAGTCATCGTCATCAGTACCGATGACGGTTCCGGGCTCGATGCCGCTGCCATCGTCTAAGTCATCTATGTCGCCCACACCTTCTTCTAGTACGCTGGTAGATTCCGCCATTTGGCTGTCATCAGTAGCACCTGTTTCGGGTCCACCGTTAGACTGATCCGGAAATAAGGCGTTAATGTCCGCGGTGTTTTCGGTGAGCGCTACCTGAATTAAGTCGCGTAAGTCCGGAGCGGAATTTGGAGGGCTGTTGTTGCCTAAATCCACCCCGTCATCGGAGGGGATCGGTGTAGTAAACAACTTGGGATCTGTCTCTGTCATCTCAGGAATTCCTGTTTCATCTTGAAAGGCAAAAAGTGTTCCCTGTTCTTCAAGTAGTTCCATCGTTGATATTTCCAAAAAAATGGTAAGCTTCTTAGAATCAATTTATCAGCAAACAGGAGGCTGCAGAAGAATTTTTTTTAACTTCATGCTTTCGCCTGCTAGAGGAGCTGGTTTCCTCATCTTTACTATTATAGATGCCACTTAAACAGCAAGGTTTTTTTCGCTCTGTTGCGAGTTTTATATTCTGCAATTGCTACCAAAATTAATTGATCCGCAACCTACACTGTAATTACTGCGCCGAAGCGCCGAGCATTTGAGATGTTCTCGGTAATTTCTACAGTAAGCTGCGCCGAAGGGCCCCTTATTGTAGATTCTCTACGTAATTTCTACAGTGATTTAGCTGAATTTAAACTCGCAACTGACAACTCCTAAATAACTACCCAAAACCTGTATCCCCCAAATTTTTCCCTTGCATTTTTTCCGAGCTGGGCTGGGTGTATTGAAGTTTTGTAACACTCCCAGCTTTGACAAATCCTTCCCTGACTTAGGATTTGAATCTCTTCACTAAACGACTGCACGCTTCTAATTTTAGTTCCCGATGATTAATTATAAATTTAGATACTTCGCCCGGGCAAATATTTGTTCTAATTTTTAGTTGCACAATTTTTTCTCGATTCTAGGAAACCTCGCGAACTGAGAAAAAATTTTTTTCGGATCAATACTAAGAATTCTGCCAAAATATATCAATCTCAAGACAGATTGCAAAAAGTGCCAAAAAGTAGTAATAGGGCAGAATTCGTTTTTGGTGACAGTTGCAAGCTCGATCGGCATTTTGAGCGAGAATGACCCACAGCGAGGCTGCGAAACCCAGTTGCTTTGTAGAGGCTTCGCTACCAAATCCAAGAATTCTCCGAGAAACCGGCCTGATGAGGCGTAATCCTCTAGATGCCAAAAATGATGGTTGCTGGAGAGTACCGGAATAATTTGATTGCCGTTGTATTGTTGAGAGTTCTTAGCTGCTTACGTTTATTTTTGCTGCTTAACTTTAACTAGATTAAGAGAGTTAAATTAAAAGTTTTCTATATCATAAAAGCGGGAAATTAGCAATAACTTATTAGCAATTATCGATCGTCAACTATCGATTATCGATCGCCACTGAGGTCTTAAGGATGAGGGCGGAGGGCTTACGGATGAGAACCCAGGGCTGACCAATTAATTAATTGACACAAAATCAAGATTACACATGGGGGGTTGGTGGTACAGGATAAGCGGTAAAGACCGATCGACTGATCGCAAAAAAAAAAGAAATACTCAACTTTGCCTGCGATATTACCCTGAAAGCGGTTGGCGAGAGCCGAAGTAATTTTAATAAGAACTAGAGATCCGCCTGGTAAAGTGCCTCCAATTTAACTTTACTCAGCAAGGAGAAACTCAAGTTCACGACGAATCTAAAGGGGTCTGCGGTAGAGGTGCAAAATGTCAAAGATAGCAAGATTGGAGAAAATTCGGCTTTCATCGAGCCACAGGGCAATCAAAACTAATAAACTGTTATTAAAGTACAACTTTTATATCCTCAAAGTGTTTGAACAAATATATATGACCCTAGCGATCGCCCGATCGGGGGAAGCGAATTCAGAAACTTTGATTAAAAGAGTAAAAAATATGTTGCCGAGTGCTATTGCTAGCCACAAAGACGCAGGCAAGTTCAGAATTAAGGCGGGAGGGCGCTAAATCCGTGAGCCAGGAATTTCAACTCTCAGTCACCCCTGTTGGGGACGACGAATATCTAGTGCGGACAGAAAGGGTTGCACCCGGTGTACCCTTAGCCGAACAACAAGTCCGCTGGCCGATCGACGAATGGCTTGCACTGTCTGCTCAACTGATGAACGACCCGCTGGTGGGCTTGCTCCAGGGAAAAGCAGTACAGGGAAGCAGTTTTGCGGGTCGCGGGATCTCCCGTTCAGGACACAACTGTGCGCCGAATTTAGTAGCCCTGGGGCAACAATTATACAGCGGGCTGTTTCAAGGAAACTTGCGCGATAGCTGGACTTGCGCTCAAGGCATCGCCCAGCACCGCCGAGAAGTGCTGCAACTGCGACTCGGACTCAAAGGCCGACGCTTGCCGCGTCTGCCGTGGGAAGTTCTGCACGCAGGCGATCGCCCTTTGGCAACCGGCACCGATGTCGTGTTTTCTCGCTACCAACCAGGTACAAGTTTGTTCAAGCAAACCCGGATACTGCCTAGTGGCGGGCCACTAAAAATTTTAATGGCGATCGCCTCTCCGAGCGATCGAGACAGCTTGCAGCTCAAGCGAGAAGTGCTCCACCTGCAACAAGAACTCGAAAACCGCACGGGTAATCCTCTCAAAAACAGCCCCCACTCCCCGGAAATTCAACTGACTATTCTCGAACAGCCCGATCGAGAACAACTTACCCAAGCCCTAGAACAAGGACACTACCAAGTCCTGCACTACGCAGGCCACAGCAACTTAGGTTCCAGAGGTGGCGAACTCTACCTAGTCAGCAGCCGTACTGGCTTAACCGAAACCCTCAGTGGCGACGACTTAGCTGGATTGCTCGTTAACAACGGTATTCAGATGGCCGTGTTCAACTCCTGCCGCGGCGCCTACGGCGACCCCTCAAACCTCGCGGACGACAGCCCGGAACGGAACTTAACCGAAGCTCTAGTCAAGCGGGGCATTCCGGCAGTGCTAGCAATGGCAGAAAGCATCCCCGACGATGTAGCCCTAACTCTGACGCGGTTGTTTTACCGCAACCTCAATCAAGGCTATCCAGTCGATCTCAGCCTGAGCCGGGCCAGAGCTGGGCTAATTTCTGCCTACGGTTCTCACCAGCTATACTGGGCTTTGCCCATTCTCTACCAGCACCCGGACTTTGACGGCTATTTGACCGGCGGCCCAGCCCACAGTGCGACATCCGGTTCTATGGTGCACATAATCGCGTCGGGAACGCAACCGGCGCTCGCGGGTACAGAATGGAAGGCTCCGTCTTCGGTTTCGGCGATCGCCCAATACCCCCCAATCTCAGCCAATCGATCGCATGAGTCAGACAATTCTGACGGCGAAGTCTGGGAATATCCCAACCAATTAAAAGATCGTCGGGATTGGGTTCACCAGAACGATCGACCCGATGCTGCTAATTCACCGAACTCACCGACGGCTTCGCCGTCCTCTATTCCTAATTCTGAGTGTTCGGTGATCCAAGCAACTCGCGCCGCTGCAGCGACTCAGAAACCGTTAAAAAAACCGGGGTTGAAAAAATCTGTCGCCCTGATGCTTTGCTTGTTGCCCGTTGCTTTGAGTGCTGGCTTTTTTGGGTGGCGGTACTCGAACCAGCGAGGCACGAAACCTGAAGAGTTACTGCCGGCAGTACGGACTCCCCTGTCGCAAAATTACCTGCAACAACGTCACTAAAAGCGATCGCCGACTGCAATGCTGAATGTAGACCCTCTTGGCCTGGCTCCAAACTGGGTGGGGTTTTTGCTGGTCATTCGTTATAGGCTGCCGCTGGCACAGTGATCAAAAGTATACTGCTCGATCGAATCTCGGACTTACCTTCATCAAGTCGGTTTTTACCGAAAATAAGCAGCAGCGCAACCAAGCATCTAGGAAGAAACCGGGTTTCTCGTCGAGAGAGTAAGTCCGGGACTGTTTGATATGAAATTCGTCAGTCGATTGTAGATTTTAGACTTCGGCTTGAGCCCTGAGTCGAACAATTGGAGATTTTAGATTTACCCCACAGATGAATCTGGAAGCTTGAACAAGAGTCTAAAATTTTGATCTCTCCACGACAGGAGTCGGTTGCTTGTATGCGTTTTTGGGCGGGCTGATTCGGCAGCAGGAGCATTAGTCATTCGGCACAAGACAATAAAAGCCAGAGTTGTCACCATTAAGAACGTCCTCACCGTCAGCGCCCTTGCTATATTTCACAATAATTAATTATGGAAGCGGCTGTGAGTTTGACGCGCCCTTTCAGTTGGTGCATAAATTTTGAGAGTATGGCAGTTTACAAGCCACGAGTCGAAACCAATACATTTCCATCGAAACTCCATGTCGGGAACCGCTGCTAATTTGTTGTGCATCAAACATTTAAGCCGTTGTGCATTTAACTCGATCTTTTTCAATTCCCCTGTGGAAATAACCTCAAATTCTCTGGCTTGGGGCCGGAGGAGGAAGATTTTCCCGAGTTCCCCGTAGAAATCTACTGATTCCTGGCGAAGTGTTAAGAGTCGCGAAGCAATCTCACCAGATCAAAACTATTCCCCTCTTAGTGGCTGCCCGATGTTTCTGCCGCCGCGCCCATTGAGTCTGGTTCTAGCTTAAACCCGTTCACCGAACAGGTGAAATTTCTTTCAATTTTTAGCGGATTGCCTTCCCCAGACTGCGTTCTGTGCAAGTTATATGCCCAACACCTTAATAGAAGATTGCTCGTTGGTATTTGGGGTTGTGAGGGGATTTCCCGCCCGAAAAATAGGTTTTATACCATTTTAGATTTTAGATTTTAGATTTTAGATTGAAGAATTGGGAATGACTTATTCTATAAGGGTTTGGAGCTTGCCTACAGTTGGATTATTTTTGTAAACTGGTTTTGCAAGTAGCTGGCAGGGGCACCCTTGAACAAGTGCTGCCTCCCCTTGTTGAGGTAAAAGTTAACCCCGACCGGTAAATGCTTTCGGCAGATTTGCAGCGGCCGCGCTCTAGGTATTTCGATTCATGGCTGTCTTGTTTTTACCTTGACCACAGACACAATCGAGGATTGGTGAATGCAGGGAACAGACTTTAGTGTAAAAAAGTAAAGCATTTAATTTGCCACAATAATTTCCCGCGCGATCGCTCGGAGGGTTACGCAAGGATTTGGGCCGCGATCAGCAAATTGATCGCCCTTCGAGCATCCTTACTTGCACCCCCAGTCTTGAGGCTGCAGAAATTTATCCAGAATCTTAATATTCAGAATTCTTAGTATTGACAGTGAAACAAAGTTAATCTAATGTGTTGTAATTGATATAAGTAAAGTCCAATAAGCGAGGTACGGTCAATGGCAGAAACAGCTACAGCACCCTTAACAGGAAAAGGTCTGCTTCAAAAAATCAAAGGCAGTGATTTGCCGCGCAGAGAACTTGCAAAGCTTTGCGGCTACTTCACTGTCAGCAAAAGTGGAGAAACCCGGATTAATCTGGCTGAGTTTTACGATGCAGTGTTAGCTGCTAAGGGCATTGAGCTAGAGAAGTCTAAAGCAGACGGACGCGGACGAGAAGCGAGTTATCGAGCTAGCGTTCACAAGAATGGTTCGATCGTGATCGGGGCAAATTATACCCAAGAAATGGGATTAAAGCCGGGAGACGAGTTTGAAATTAAGCTCGGATACAAGCACATTCGCTTGATTCAGATCGATGTGGACAGACCGGATGTGGATGTGGATGATGAAGAGGAGGATACAGAAGAATAGAGGCGATTCCCTGCGGGATAGCTTCGCCGCGCGTGATGCAGTCAGCCGATAGCAAGGCGACTGGATTTGGCTTCGCTACACGAGTATTTGCGCGCCACCCTTCGATTTAACTGATGAGCTGTCTTGACTATTTCTATTTTCTCTTGTCCCGCAAAGACTACAGTGCCTCTGAACTTCGCAAAAAGGGGCAAGAGAAAGGTTTTGGCAATGAGGAAATATTGGAGGCGATCGCGCAAATTCAAGACCGCGGCTATCAGTCCGACACTCGCTTGGTGGCAAACTCGATCGCCTCTGCTGCAGGCAAATACGGTAAGTCTGCCATCAAGCGCAAGTGCCTGCAAAAAGGAATTACCAACGATTTGTTCGAGCAAGTCTGGGAAGAAGAAATTGCCGAAAATCAGGACTCCGAAGCAGAAAAACTGGCCGAATTAAAAGCCAAAGTCATGCGGAAATACAAGATCGATACTTGGGGGAAAGCAGATCCGAAAACCAAGGGCAAAGTCTTGAATTACCTGCAATACAGGGGCTTTAATGCCTTTGAAATTTGGCGACAGTGGCAAACAGAAGAAGATGACGAGTAAATAGTAGGGTCACGCAAATAGGTGCGGCGCAGATAGGCAAGCACAAATACACTGCTGCCGACGGGGCTAAAGTGTAAGTTCTGAGTTTTTGTAAATGTATGTCAATCCTCAGCGTTGACTAAATAAGATTCGTACATCTGCCGGTGTCTGGCTAAAAGTTCGAGATATTTCTCATTGATTTTGGCCAGCAGCCATTTCTCTTGAAAAATGGCTGCGGATTCTGCTTTCACCGGATCTGCTTGTAGTGGCAAAATATCTTTTCGAGCGGCGCTTTGCTCAGCAACAGACTTCAGCTTCTGAGGGTTTTGCTGGTATTTTCGACCGCTTTTGTGGTTGGCGTAGCGACGCGATCGAGTATACCCCATCTGCAAGAACTTGCGGGCCATGTCGGCCCCAACAAAATCTTCGCGATCGAGATACTCTAAAAACAAGGAGTAAATTTTGCTGCTGGACTCCCTGGCAATTTCAGGAGTCTTAAATCTCCAGAAAGGCAGAATTTCTCCTTTGTAGGGTTCAACCAACAGCACTCCCTGTTCTCCTTTCCCTACCCGATAAAGTTCCGGGTGCTGTCGAAAGTCGATGTTCTTAAAATCCGCATGGTAGTCGAACTGCTTCATCGGGCGTTTTCTGTTCTATCTGGAACTATAGAAGCCCGGGGTTTACCTTCGTCTGGTTGGGTATAAACCCAGGCCCAAGCAATGAAGACAGCTTGAAAAGGCAGCCTCAACCAATACAGTAATTGGTTGTGGGGAATCCCTTCTATCGGAATGTTGTTGACGGCTTGATTAATATTAGCTGGAAACACGGCAATAAACAAGGCAATTAATCCCCACGCCGCCGCCCTGCTGACAGGAGGAACTAACAGCCCAATTCCCCCCAAAATCTCGAAAAAACCGCTGATATAAACCAAGGCTTCCGGGTAAGGAAGCTGGGGTGGCACAATTCTGATAAAAGGTGCGGGTACTGCAAAGTGCAGCACGCCTACAATACTGATAGCTACTGCGAGGATAACTCGCCAAAGTTCTTTTTGACTTTTCATGGGCAATGGGTAATTAATAATTGTTAAATTGCTGCGAGAAGGCTTGCCAAAGTTCGCTATCTGCGGTCGAGATGACAAGAAAACTGTGGGTCAAAAATTCCATATTTCCGGGTTTGTCTGCTCTTGCTGGTGGCTCTAACAATTTTATTTCGTAGAAAAACCAGGTTTCTGGGTAACTCCCAGACAAGTTTTCACAGCCCCAAACTGGAGGAAGCGAGAACTGGAATCGAAGACCTGCGCGTTGACTGGCGAAAACAGATAGCGCGCATTTTTATAACAAGATTTTAATGTCTAGTTCCCTGCAGCTGTCTCTATCTTCGGGTAGTAAAACATGATTTTTGTTGTGGCTCTGGCTCCGCCAGCAGCCAAACCAGCGGGGGATTTTCTCGATCGACAAATGCACCACCGCTTAACATTAAATAAATCATCGCCGCAATTGATGAGTGCGATTGCTGCTAACTTTGACCGAAAGCATCCAGGATACAAGCCCCCGGATTCATTCCTTCGCAGACTCAGGACCCAGAAATAAAAAACCTGTATCCGATAAAGGAACCCCCCAATTTATCTGTGGGGTCAATGCTTCAATTCTAAAATCTAAAATCTAAAATCTAAAATCTAAAATCTAAAATCGATTGGCCTAGCCTTCCAGACGCTACCCTACCCTACCCTACGGGAACCCCTGTGGGAAGATAGCTTGGCTAGCGCGTACCTTGATGAGACTAATTAAGGCGAGTAATTTGTCAATAACTTTTAGAATTATTTAATATTTGCGCTTTTAGAATCATTCGGAGAGGCAATTGGGGAACGATCGGTAATTAAAATTACTATCTAAAGTTTGAATTTTGTCAACTTCCCACAGATGTTAGAATGAAATTATCGAATTTGCTAAAAAGTCGATCGTCGTAGCCACTCCCAAAGCATCCTGCTGGAATTCAAAATAGTCACCAACGGCAGGAACTTTTTACCCACCACATTATTCAAAAAGATTGAGCCTCCAAGCGCTGTGTCATTTTTATCTACACGCAATCAATCACCGACGACCATGAACACCTCACTAAACACCTCTAAATTTGGCATAAACCGGATGCTGCGACAATCGCTGTTGCTTGGCATCATTTCTGCAGCAACTTTAGCTAGCGGATGGGCGCCCGGTTTGTATGGACAATCCCCAAACCTTGTTTTCGGATCTGCCGCCCAAGCTCAAGAAATTAGCAGCGAAGAAATTACTAGCTACGCTCGTGCTGTGTTGGCAATAGAACCCAGACGGGTGGAAGCTTATAATGAAATTAAAGGAATGGCTGGGGGCTCGGTTCCCAGAGTAGTGTGCAACGAAACTCAGGAAATCAATAGGTTGTCTGGTGGTGTTCGCGGCATCGCGGTGAATTATTGCCAACAAGCTAAAAAAGTTATCGAAACCAATGGTTTGACAGTTAGTCGCTTCAACCAGCTTACTTTGCTTCAGCAAGCGGACCCGGCAGTCAAACAGCGAATTCAAGCCGAGCTCCTGCGACTGCAACAAGCGGGTAATCAATAAGCTTGAGGGTTTGAGTCTTTCTTCCTCTCCCGTTCTATTAGACTTCTCCATAAAAGCTTGTTAAGGGCAGGCAGGATGCCTAAGCGCTACCTCCCCCCAAGAATATATTGGAGATTTAAATTGTTCGAGTTCCTAGACGGTAGGCAAAATTTTTTGAAAAAAAAGCGATCGTCTGTGATCAAGTGCTTGACAAAATAACATAAATTTGGTATAGAAACCAGATCGGGAGCGGTCAGAGAGATGAATATTTCTCAACGGGCTGTAAATCGGAATGAGAGATAGCGATCGCCAAGACCATTAAAACGTTTTTAATTCCTGAAACATGAGCTGAAGATTGGAACTTCTGTCTTCCTTATTCCTTCGGCTATAAAAAAGATATTCCTCAAAAACTAAATGTCAAGTGAATTGCTCTGAGGAATAAAATAAAAAAATGCTAACTTTCACCAAACATTTACCTGCAAATCCCGATGCTGTTGTCAGCTTTAGTTTACCGATGACAGCGGACGATCGCACTCGCAGCCGCCACCGATTCGAGACAGAAACGGGGGAAAGGCTGCACCTGAGTTTGCCAAGAGGTACGGTACTGCGCGATCGGGATTTATTGCAGTCGGAAGACGGTAGCTGTTTGGTACTGGTAAGTGCAAAACCCGAATCGGTGCTGACAGCGCGGGCCTCAAGTCCGCTGCTACTGATGCGGGCGGCTTATCATTTAGGAAACCGTCACGTAGCTTTAGAAGTTGCCGATAATTATTTAAGGCTTTCTCCCGACTCTGTTTTGCAGGGAATGCTTGAAAAAATGGGTTTGGAAGTAACAGAGGAAATTGTGCCCTTTCAGCCAGAAATGGGCGCTTATGGGCACAGCCATTAGGCATTGGGCATTGGGCATTGGGCATTGGGCATTGGGCATTGTAACCAACAAATAACAGTCAACAAATAACAGTGAACAGTGAACAGTGAACAGTCAACCCTCAACAATCAACTTTTATGTTTATTGCAGCTAGCTTTTGCACCTGTGGGAGCTTATAGTTATTCTGAGGGAATCGAAAGCCTGGTAGAAACCGGTGCGATCGACAGCGAGATTACTTTAAGGAATTGGTTAGAAAATTCGCTGCAATTCGGGGCTGTACGAGTAGAAGCTGCTGTGGTGGTACGGGCTTTGAGGGCGGCACAGATTGGGGATTTGACGGCTTTGAATTACTGGAATGCTTGGGCTACTGCTGCTAAGGAAACAGAAGAGTTGCGCTTGCAAAGTTGGCAAATGGGGCGAACCTTGGTCAGGTTGCTGCTCGATTTGCGTGAAGCGAAGCTATCCCGCAGGGAATCGCCCGTTTCTTCTGGGTTAACAACAAGTGTAAAAGATTTGGTGGAATTTGGCGGCAATCAGTGCAATTTGGCGATCGGCTTTGGCATTGCCGCCGCCAACTGGCAGATTGAAGAAGAAGCGGCCGTGTTAGGATATTTGTACAGTTGGGCTGCAAATTTGGCGAGTGCGGGCGTGAAACTTATTCCCCTCGGTCAAACAGCCGGTCAGCAGTTGCTGTTAGATTTGCAGTCTCAAATTAGTTGTACGGCGCAAGAAGTTTTAAAATTAGAAGATGATGATATGGCTAGTTGCAGTTGGGGATTAGGACTGGCTAGTATGGCGCACGAAACTCAGTACACTCGGTTGTTTCGCAGTTGAAAATCTGAAAATCTAAAATCTAAAATCTAAAATCGCTATGGGTGCTTTTCGTGTAGGAATTGCTGGGCCGGTTGGTTCGGGCAAAACTGCTTTACTGGATGCTTTGTGCAAAGCGCTGCGGCAGCAATACCAGATTGCTGTAGTTACCAATGATATCTATACTCAGGAAGATGCCCAGTTTTTGGTTCGCAGTCAAGCTTTAGAGAGCGATCGAATTTTGGGCGTAGAAACGGGAGGCTGTCCCCACACAGCCATCCGCGAAGATGCTTCTATTAACTTAGTAGCGATAGAAGAGTTAGAACAAAAATTCACTGATTTAGATTTAGTATTTGTCGAAAGTGGCGGCGATAACTTGGCGGCAACTTTTAGCCCGGAGTTAGTAGATTTAACAATTTACGTAATCGATGTCGCTGCAGGCGATAAAATTCCCCGCAAAGGCGGGCCAGGCATTACTAAATCTGATATGTTGGTAATTAATAAAATAGACCTCGCCCCTTATGTAGGAGCAGATTTAGGCGTGATGGAGCGGGACGCGAAAAAAATGCGCGGCGACAAACCTTTTGTTTTTACTAACCTGAAGACCAAAGAAGGATTAGAATCAGTAGTTAAATTCATCCACTCCCATATCGTCGTCTAAAACATCAGCCTTCATCTGCGTTAATCTGCGTTGATCAGCCTTCATCTGCGGTTAAAACTCCTAAAAACTATCACTGCACCACCAATTCCCTCACCAAATTAGCCAAACGTTCTGTACTGTCTGTCACCGCTAATTGAGCAGCAGCTTTAGACATTTTTTCCAAATATTCGGAATCTCTTAACAAATACAACACTTTGCTTTGCAACACATCTGCTGTCAGTTCGCTTTGACGGAATACCACGGCGGCGCCGGCTTTAGCAAATACTTCCGCATTAAATCTTTGGTGGTCGTCAGCCGCGTGAGGAAAAGGAATTAAAATAGAAGGTACGCCCGTCACTGCTAATTCTGTCAGAGCACTCGCGCCCGATCGACTAATTGCTAAATTGGCTCGCTGCAACAAACTAGCCACATTGTCGTAAAATGGCATTGACAAATATTGCTCGTGTTTCAAACTCTCAGCATCGGGGTCATTATTTCCGGTGAGGTGAACCACCCAAGCACCCGCATCAAACCAAGCCGGAGCACACTCGCGCACTAACTTATTGACTGCGACAGCACCTTGAGAGCCGCCCATGACTAAAATAACTGGTACGCTGTCAGGAATTGGCAAATTTAGAGGTTGGGGGGCGAGGAATTGCGATCGCACCGGCGTACCAGCAACCACGGTTTTCGCGCGAGGTAAATGCTGGGCTGCGGCTTCAAATCCGATCGCCACAGCAGTGCATAAAGGACTAAACCAGCGCGTCACCTTCCCCGGAATGGCATTAGATTCGTGGAGAATCACCGGCAAACCCAAAGAACGGGCCGCCAGAATTGCCGGTGCCGCGATGTAACCGCCGGTAGTAAACACTCCCTGAAAATTGCCCGCTTTGAGCAACTTCCGCACCTGAAGGATCGAGCCGGCGAGTCCGCCCAAAATTCGCAGTGTACCGAGTCCAAATCGCTGCTGAAAGCCTTCGACGGCGATCGTGTGGAGGGGGTAAAGGGATGAAACTAACTCGGTTTCCATGCGGTCTGGGACTCCCAGCCATTCGATCTGACAGTCGTTCAACTGGCCAGCGGTGGCGATCGCAGGAAATAAATGTCCACCAGTGCCGCTAGCTGCAACCAACAACCGGAGGGGGGCTTTTGTCAAGGTTTTTGTTTCTTTTACAAGTACAAGTTCCACAGGTCGATCAATTTTATATTTGAGGTTTTAGATTATTATGCTTATTATTCCGGCAGTTTCAGCCAATTTTCAATCAGCAATCTAAAATTAGATTGTGCCGTGTCCGTCCTTCCGTTGTCAGTTTTCGTTGCAGGCGAACAGTTGCCCGCGCTACCACTCCTGACAAATAACCAAATTATCATCTAATGCGTAATTTTTTGAATTTAGTGCCAAGTGTATCTCAGTATTTTTCCAGCCGTCGGGACGAAAAAGCCGATTTTCTTCGAGGGCTGCGCCAACGGGCGATCGTTTTTGGCTTTAACGGCGGGCAGTCGATCGCTCAAATGTTGTTATGTTTAACAGTGGTAAGTGCTGGCGTGCTGCATCCTACGGCGGTAAGAGCGATCAGTGCGATCGGGGCGAGTCCCCAAACGATCGCCCAAACCCCTGAAAATGCGCCCGCCCCACTCACAAAACTGCTAACAGAAATTGACGCAGCGGCCAACCGGCGCGATGTCAAAGCAGTCATGGCATTTTACAGCCCGAATTTCACTCATTCTGACGGCTTAAACAGCCAAAGCATGGAAAAAGCCCTCACTCAACTCTGGGAGCGATATCCGAGTTTAAATTACCGCACCGAGATCAAATCTTGGAAAACCGAAGGTAGCGCGATTCTTGCGGAAACCATAACTACAATTGCCGGCACTCAAAAAAAGGATGGCAGAGAATTAACTCTCAAAGCTACCATCCGTTCCCAGCAGCGCTTTGAAGGTGAAAAAATAGTTAGTCAAGAGATTTTAGCAGAACAAACTCAGCTTAGTTCTGGCGAAAATCCTCCCACAATTGAAGTGAATTTGCCGGAGCAAGTTAAGGTGGGCGAAGACTACCATTTTGATGCCATTGTTCGAGAGCCGATCGGCGATGATATTTTAATAGGGACTGTTTTGGAGGAACCCATTACCGAAAAAACCTTTTTTAATCCCTCAGAAGTCGAGCTGGAGTTGCTAAATGCCGGGGGAATTTTTAAAGTAGGTAAAGCTCCGGCTACACCTGAAAATCGGTGGGTTTCAGCAGTTTTGATGCGACAAGGTGGAATTGCAACAGTTAGTGTGCGATTGCGGGTTGTCAAGTAATAAAATAGGTGTTATGGGCATGGGGCATGGGGCATGGTAATGGGTGATTGGTGATTAGTAAGTGGTAAGTGGTAAGTGGTAAGTGGTATAGCGGTTATTAGTCACACGAGGTACATATTTGAAGATAAAAAAAATCTCATTCAAGGAATTAAACATACCTCACTATAGCGATAAGGGCTATAGCAAATAACAACTAACAAATAACTAAACTAACAAATAACCAATGACAACAGTCAACAGTCAACCGTCAACAGTCAACTGACAAAAAATGATTTCTCTTCAAAACCAAATTGTTTTCATTACAGGTGCGAGTAGCGGTATCGGAGCAGCCTGTGCCAAGATATTCGCCAAAGGTGGAGCCAAACTAATTTTAGCAGCCCGCCGTCTTGAAAAGCTCGATCTACTGGCAAACGAACTTGTAGAAACAAAATCCATCGCATCGGCGAACGAGATTTATTTGCTAGAATTGGACGTGCGCGATCGCCCTCAAGTCGAATCGGCGATAGCTGCGCTTCCCGATGCCTGGAAAAACGTCGATATTCTGATTAACAATGCGGGATTGAGCCGTGGTTTAGACAAACTGCACGAAGGTAACTTTCAAGATTGGGAAGAAATGATTGATACCAATGTTAAAGGGTTGCTTTACATGACTCGCGCGATCGTGCCGGGAATGGTAAGCCGAGACCGCGGCCACGTAGTGAATATCGGCTCAATAGCAGGCCGCCAAACTTATCCGAAAGGTAATGTTTATTGTGCTTCCAAAGCAGCAGTGAGAGCTATTTCCGAAGGGTTGAAACAAGACCTTTTGGGAACACCAGTGCGGGTGACGGAAATAGAGCCGGGTTTGGTGGAAACAGAATTTAGTAATGTCCGGTTTCATGGCGATGCAGAAAAAGCAAAAAATGTCTATCAAGGATTAACACCTCTGACTGCGGACGATGTAGCCGATGTGGTGTATTTTTGCGCGACGCGATCGCCCCACGTCAATATTAGCGAAATCTTGCTAGTTCCCACAGACCAAGCTAGTGCAACTCTGGTTCATCGAAAAGAGTTTTGAGTTTTTATAGGGTTTCTCATAAAGATGAGTTACAATAACAGCAGTGAGTAAACCAATTCCTCCAGAAGTGTTGAACGCTTATTGATAGGATTCTGAAAATAGACATACGAATCCTATAAACTGCTGATTTTAGCAATTGAAAACAAGTTCCTTAAACAGTAGACCTCTTGCAAAATAATTTTATGATATAATGGAAAGTTTTGCTTTACTGGATTGAATCCCAACTCTTAACTTATTTTTACTCTTGCCTTGCTAGAAACAGGATAAGATACTAGAAACTTATATTGGTTGTTGCACAATCAGTAAATCATGAAAAATCAATCTTATCTAAATTTGACATCTCATCAATTTAAACGTAGATTTGGTGTCAAAATTGAGACTTTAAAAGTAATGGTTAAAGCCTTGGAAGAATTCAGGTCAGAAAATCATAAAGACAGAAGAGGGCGTGGGACTATCCTAACTCTTGAAGAACAGGTCTTAGTTGCATTGGAATATTGGCGAGAATATCGAACATATTTTCATATTGCGACAAATTGGGGAGTATCTGAATCAACCCGAAGCCGAATTGTAATTGACATCGAATCAACTTTAATGAAAACTGGAAAATTCCGTCTTCCTGGGAAAAAAGCATTACTCAAAAACTCTGATTATCCAGCAGTCGTGGCGATCGATGTCACAGAAACAGCTATTGAACGACCAAAAAAAAAACAGAAGAAATATTATTCAGGCAAGAAGAAATGTCATACCCTCAAAACTCAATTGGTCATTAATCAAGAGACAGGAGTAATTATTTGCACTGCTTTTGGGCAAGGACATTGCCACGATTTTAGCTTGTTTAAAAAAAGTAAAATCCATTTTCATCCCGAAACAGATAGCTTACAAGATAGTGGGTATCAAGGCATAAAAGATTATCATTCCAATAGTTATATTCCTAGAAATAAACCTAAAAATGGGAAACTTTCTCTCTTAGAAAAAGACTACAATCGAGCTCTAGCACAAGAAAGAATTGTTATTGAACACGTTAACCGGAGTCTGAAAATTTTTAAAATCTTGTCGAGTCGTTATCGGAATCGTCGCCGCCGTTATGGTCTGCGTTGTAATTTGTTATCAGCAATTTATAATTATGAGTTAGATCTAGGGGGATTAAATTGAAAACTTTCTATTATAGCATAGATTTTTTTTGCAAGAGGTCTAGTGAATATAGCTGATTTTTTCACACATAAAAGCCTGTCAATATCGTAACTTGTCTAAGAGTTTATGTCCAATTTCATCAGGAACTTTAACCAACTGAAGCAACAAATAACAAATCAAACAGGCATAAATTTGGATCTTAATTCCATTGGTATTTTTAGTAATTAGACGAGCTAATTTTAAATGCATCTTTAAGAATTTCCACAGCAATTCAATCTGCCATCGTCTTCGATAAATTTCTCCAACTTCGACCTTAGTGTATGCTAATTCTCCTGATTCAGGTAAATTACTGTAGTTTAGACTAAAAAATGATTGCAGCTAAAAGTAGCCACCTTTGAATATCCGGCAAGCTGTTACTCAAAAACTCAAGAGGGAGAAGATTAAATAACTAATCTTGAATACTTTTTGCGTCGAGAAACCCGTTTTTTCACAGTGGGATAGCACGGTGCCTTGGTACGTACCTTTCCTTTTTCCCAGCCGGGGGATTTTCCCCTCTGTTTGGGCATTTTTGCGGGAGTACCAATGTCAACTAAAACCGACAACATTGATTGGGCAACACGTCCAGCGGTTAAATTAATCGTAGCAGATTGCCAAGGTAATACATTCTCAACCACTAAATCCCTAGCTAGCCAGAGCTGCCAACTCATCAATGGCATTAAATCACTCCACCGCTCGGATTGTTCGGGAGTTCTCAAGTTAGGCAAAGTCCAATGCAATCGTTGCTTGACAAATCTATACCAATGATCCACTCCAAAACGTCGTAAATATTTGAACCAGACTGTTTCTAAGGGTAGAGTTCGTTCTCCCACCCAAGCCAACCATAAGGGTGGAAACGGCTGACCATTTGACATGGGCTTCATTCTTTCGACGAGGATTAAATTGACTCTTTGTCCAGGGGCACGATAGAAATGTAAGTCAAGCCATTGCCTGACTCGGACTTGTCCCAAGCCTGGATGTTCGTCAATTTCAATCACAGTATCCGTTTGGAGCCATGTGGTTGGGTCGTTGAGTCTCATTTTCGGCCCATGTTTCCGTGGCCTACCGCGACCACTATAGGCTGGTGGTGCTGACCACAAACACGCATTCCTTCGGACTCTCATTAAACAATCAGCTTGAATATCTGCTATCGCCAGTACCCAATTTGCATTCCCATATTCAGCATCTAAAACTGCTAAGACTGGATTGATGCTATGTTCACAGAAAAGTTTGAGTTGGGAAGCTGCTTGAAGTATGGGTGAAGACCCACTACTAATTCTTTCATGGAGCAGGGGTAATGCCCAACTTCCTTGTGCTTCTGGTATCCACGCAATTGTACTGTACCCCTGTCCAACAATTACGCCATTCTGATATTCATGGGTTCTCTCTTTTAAGGTTTTGGCATCGGGTCTCGCCCATGCAGTGTGGTCAATTGCCACTAATATATGTTCTGTTGCGGGTACTTGCTGTTCTAATTCCTCTCGATACAGCATCATCAGTTTTTTCCGGTCTGGCCTACAGTCTTGCAATGCTTCGTAAATACTTGGCCATTGACGATTGAATAGCGGGCTGAGTGAAAATTCTGCCAAACAGGCCGCATTCCTGGTGGTCATCACTGCATCCATCAGCTCGAATGTTGCATCTTTCGCGAGTACCAATAATTCGTATGCTGCTTGACGAAAGTCCTTTAATCGTTCACTGTTCATTTAGGGAGTGGATAGGTTTTATTTTTCACCCTCATTCTCTCCCGGCGCGGTGGCTCTAGTTCTTCTGAAAGCCACCGTTCTCATCTTTAGTTAGTCTAAACTACAGTAAATTAGTGACAAACCTAAATTCAGTTCGTGTTTCTAAATCTGAAAAAGTCACTAATCTTACTTGAACTTTTCGTTTGTCACTCCACACTTCATAAGTTCCCTCCTCCTTCATGTTGATAGTAGAATTATTCTTAATTCGTAGTACAAAATATTGATTTTCTTGTTTCATTAATTCTTGAACGCGTTCAGAGCTAGAAAAACCTCTATCCATTACAGCGACTCCATTTTGAGGTGTGGCTGCTATAGTTTCATCTCCATGCTCACTGTCATGACCTTGGCCAAAATGAATGTGTACTCCATCAATTATTCCCCGTTCATTGTCCGTTCCAGCAAATAATTTTACTTGATGGTATTCCTGTTGCCAGAGTAATTTACTTGTCAAGGTAACTATCGTTGAATCTAAAGGGAATAAGCTGAGACAATTTTTGTTAATTAATTGACGTTTTATATCGGCTTGTAATCTTTCAAAGATTTTTACAAAAACATCAATATCTCTATGCTTACTAGCCTTGGAAAAAGTTGATATATCTAGGGAAATATCTCGATTGTTTAAACGGCAAAATAGGGAACGCATAGTATCCAGACTTTGGTCAAAACTAAACCCTAGCCAGCAGGAGACAAATGTGAAGCTATCTAAAACTGGATAATCATCTTTGGGTAAATGGGCGAGATACCGTTTGACAATTTTGGGGAAGTTAGAAAATAGCATTTCAGTTGATTATTAATAATTTATAACTCTGCAATTATACATTGTTTGGCAAATTTTAGCAATCTTTTCCTATCATTCAACACTTCTGTAATGGGAGACTAATGGTAAAACCTGCCGCTCGTAGTCCCGCAGCTATGGGAGCGTGTCACTTATGCTATGAGTATAAATACTGGTAAAGACTACAATCACTTTTTTACCTATCATCAGTAAAATAGGCGATAATTATGATCTCTTCCCACTTCCCAGTTGAGATAGAATCATGACACCCGAACAAGAAAAGGCGATTAAAACACATATATAGCCTTTCTCAGAAAGATGAGGTATAATGTTACTGACACTCACTCGTGAGGGTCAAACAGAGAAGATAAGATCAAATGAACTATAATTACATGGTTACGCACAAGCCACGCGAAAGTGATAACACACATAATAGCATTTTTGTGACAGCACGATTTGCTTGACTCACAACACCTTTACTTGTACCCAACTTCATACATTGTTAAAAATGAAAGCTTATTCGATTGATTTTAGGCAAAAAATCCTTGATACTTATCATGCTGAACCCATTTCACAAAAAGCAATAGCCAAGCGTTTTTCTGTAGCCCTCAGCTTTGTACAAAAATTGCTTAAACAATATCGTGAAACAAAAAACATTACTCCGAGAACTGACAGATGTGGAGTCAAAGGCAAACTCAATGCAGAGCAACTACTCATCTTGGCCCAATTGATTGAAGAAAATAATGATGCAACTCTTGAAGAACTCCGTTATTTACTTTATGGAAAAATCGGATTTTCCGTTAGTAGAGCTACCATAGGAAGAATGATAAAGCTCTTAAATATTACTGTTAAAAAAAACTCTATTCCCTTCAGGCAAAGGCACCGACCGAGTTCAAATCCTGCGATGTGAGTTCTGGGAAACAATTAAAAATATTAGTTTGAAAGACTTAATATTCATTGACGAATCGGGAGTTAATTTGGCGATGGTTAGGTTATATGCTAGGTCTTTAAAGGGTGAAAGAGCCAAGGGTCCAAAACCAACTAAACGTGGCAAAAATGTCACAATAATTGGAGCAATGTCAGTTAATGAAATTTTGACATCGGTTAATCTAATAGGCGGAACTGATGCAATTACATTTGAAGCTTTTATTATCAGAAAACTTGTGCCAAAACTCTGGAAAGGTGCTTGTGTAGTGATGGATAATTGTCCAATTCACCTGGGAGAAGAAGTGAAAAAAGCTATCGAAAAGAAAGGGGCAAAATTAATATACTTATCACCTTATTCACCAGATTTTTCACCAATTGAAAATCTGTGGTCAAAATTTAAAATTATTCTCCGTTCTATCAAGACTGCTAATTATCAAGAATTAGGGAAAGCTATAGAGTTTGCGTTGGGGCAAGTTACATCATCAAATATTTTTAACTGGTTTACACACTGCTGTTATTGTACCTCATCTTTTTGAGAAAGGCTATAGATGCTATTTCTGCTATCCTTTATGCTGATTCTAATCCTGATGCCTTGCAGACATTAGAAGATATTGAACTCGCAGTGAGAGACCAAGTATTGACTCATGTGACACCACATATCGGCTTTTTTTTATCTGCTCAGCTAGCGGTACAAAAGCCGGAAGAATCAAGACTTTAAAAAGTACCATAGGTAATTTAAGTATCACCCAGAAGCAAGCAGATAAACTAGGCTGCGGTAGTGCTAGTAGGTTGAGTCCACATTTAGAAAACTGTTGCTTAAGACTGAGTGCGAATGTCTCTTATCAGCATGCAGCCCTAGATATTAAGTATCTAACGGGAGTGACTGTTCCGTCTAAAACACAACAGAGATTAGTACATTATCAAGACTTCCACCAGCCCATCGCCAGAGCAGATATTTCAGAGCTAAGTGCAGATGGTGGAAAAGTACGACTGAGGGTACCTAAAGGGCAAAAATCTGAATGGAAAGACTATAAGCAATTGTGTCGGAAGCTGGTATGGTGGCTAGTTTCAATAAAAATGATATCATCATTAATTGGGCAAATAAACAACCGCTAGCAAAACCTATAACTTGCTTGGGCGATGGACATGATGGAGTGTGGAATATATTTAAGGAAATCAGTTGTGAACAGAACAGAAGAGAAATTCTCGATTGGTATCATCTGAATCAAAATCTTCAGAAAGTAGGTGGTTCAATGAAGAGACGTAAAGCAAGCAGAAGCATATTTGTGGAAAGGGAACGTAGAGAGGGCGGCAGCTCTATTTAGAAAGCTCAAGAAAACATCAGCAGTGAATTTTTGCAAATATCTAGAAAAGCACAAACAAAGGATTATCAACTATGAAGCTTTCTCTATTGAGGGCATCTGTTCAATTGGTTCAGGAGCGGTAGAATCAGGGATTAAGCAAATAGCCAGACGAATTAAAATATCAGGAGCTAGTTGGAAATCAGAACATGTGGGGCAAGTATTAGCTCATCGTTGTGCTTACTTGAACGGGTTAATTGGAAATCAGGGAAAAAGTTCATAAGTATAATTACTCACTGCAAAAGTGACATGCTCCCCGCAGCTATTTCTTGATGGGTCAAATTAGTCCCTTTGATTAATTCATTCATTGGGTCTCCCGCCGTGTAATTTTTTAAAACTTCTAAAAATGCTGCATCAATGCCGATTTGAGTAGACAGAATACTTTTTCTTCCCCCTCCTTTCTTTCTGACCCTGGAACTCTTTAGTGTCTCTGAGTCCATTTTTTCTAAATCTTCTATTCCCTTGACGATGGTGTTTCGACTGCATCCCAAAAGTTGCATTACATAGCTAATTCCACCCCATCCTAATTTTTGAGCTTCGATAGCTGCATACCTTCTTTTATCCTTTTCTGATAAGGATTTATAAAATTTTTTCATTTCTGACTCAATTGAATTAGAATAAGACATGGGTTTAAACGCCAATTAGAGTAGTTGAGTAGAAAAATCCGTTGTGAGTTAATCTCTGTTTGGGTGAAAATTGCAATAAGCGCACTTTTTTCAGTATAACCGATAATTCATCAACTTATTTATTTTTTATTCCTAAAAGGACACAACTAATGTTGTGTCCCTACGGAATTTTGCCAAATCTTGCTTTGAGACAGTCATTAGTCATCAGTTATTAATCAACCAATAACTCATGACTAACCACTAATCAGTTGTACTAACGTGGTCGATTCTCTCTAATTGCCAGAGAATTTGGTTGCCTTCGCGCCGCACCCGCGACACTACCCAATTTCGCCAAACCCAGTTGTCTCCACGACTGGTGACAGCGCTGGCATTTACATCCATCAAATCAGCCAGTTCAGAACTGGTAATCAAGTAGCCTTTCGTAGCAACCTCGTCGGCGATGTGCAACGTTTCGATCAGATTGCGGAGGTCTTGAACCCTCACCTCGCGGGGCAAGTTCTCCAGGGTATCGGCAGTTGAATCCATCATGGTAGAGTTGGAGATCGGAAGGTCAGAAGTTATGACATAGGATTCTATCGTTTTGTTACCAGTTGCGTCCGTTTCTTCCGAAACAATTGTGTTGTCAAAGTGTAGGGGCGTTGCCCCCGTACCCGCCCGGGCCTCGCCTACAGTTGGTTTCTGCTGTTGCAGTTCGGGAGTGAGATTGTGCGAGAAGCTGTGGGCGATTTCATCGCATCTGTCGTTGTAGAAGTCGCCGGAGTGGCCGCGGACGTGTTCCCACTTGATTTGCCGGGAATTCAGCTTGTCTAGCAGGTGCCAGAGGTCTTGGTTGACAACATCTTTGCCCGTTGAGGTTTTCCAGCCTTTATTTTTCCAGCCTTGAATCCATTTGGTGATGCCGTTTTTAACGTATTCGCTGTCGGTGTAAACGGTGACTGGTTCGGTTTGACCGGAATTGGCAAAAAATTCCAGCGCAGCGACGGCCGCCTGCATTTCCATGCGGTTGTTAGTGGTTTGGGGGTCTGCACCTCCGAGTTCGTGACAGTTGCCGTCGGCGAAGCAAACTACTGCACCCCAGCCACCTGGGCCTGGGTTGCCAGAACAAGCGCCGTCTGTGTAGAAGCTTTTGATTTTGGGAGTTGTCATGAGCAAATTAATTTGTTATTTAGGGCTTGCTGAATGATGAGCTAAAGGTTTACACAGCAAGCCTTAGAAGATAGGGCGATCGAGCCGCAAGTGCAAGAGAAACAGCTAAAATAGTACAGAACCTTTGCACCATCGTTGACGCCTAGTACAGCTCGGCGTAAGTACACAGACTATATTTATGGTAGAATAACATAGTTAGCTGAGACCCGTTTAGGTGG
>NZ_JAUBVF010000143.1:0-2441 GCF_036705685.1 Microcoleus sp. AT3-A2 | reverse complement strand
ATGTCGCTCATGTTTCTGTGTCAAAAAAGCTTTATGATGTGATATTACCACGAAGTGTTACTATTTTGGAGATGTCTTTTCATGGAGTAGGGGTAATGCCCAGCTTCCTTGTGCTTCTGGTATCCACGCAATGGTACTGTACCCTTGTCCAATAATTACGCCCCCCTGATATTCATGGGTTCTATCTTTTAATGTTTTAGCATCTGGTCTCCCCCATGCAGTGTGGTCAATTGCCACTAACAGATGTTCTGCTACGGGTACTTGCTGTTCTAATTGCTGGAGATACAGCAGCATCAGTTTTTTCCGGTCTGGCCTACAGTCTTGCAATGCCTCGTAAACGCTTGACCATTGACGATTGAATAATGGATTGAGCGAAAATTCGGCCAAACATGACGAATTCGGGCGTGGTCATCACTGCATCCATGAGCTCGAATGTTGCATCCTTGACTCGTACCAATAACTCGTATGCTTCTTGACGAAAGTCCTTTAATCGTTCACTGTTCATTTAAGGAGTGAATAGGTTTTTATTTTTCACCCTCATTCTCTCCTTAACGGTGGCTCTAGTTTTTCTTGGGTCACCGTTCTCATCTTTAGTTAGTCTAAACTACAGTGACTGATATAGCTCCAATTATTTAGCCCACATTCCGCAGATGTCGGTCGGATTTCTTTATCAGTTGTGAAAACTTGGAAGCCAAACGCTTTTAGGCTGAAATTATACAGTTTTAGCATTCCAGAAGCTTGTCAAATTTACCTAAAATAAGTAAGTTGAAATAATTGGCTTTTTTTCATATATTCATGTTGCTATTTTAGAGCGGTTGCTCATATTTTGAAGCAAGGAAACTTATGCCAAGAGCAAATTGTCTTGACTAATTAATGAAAATTTTTCACAAATATCTACACCTCGATCGCAATCGTTATTCACTTGAAAATATTAAATAGTATTGACAGCAATACTCTCCTAAATGCCGCAAGATATCTTGGTGTTATTGGGTTAAATTGCTGACCTGCTTCGAGCCATTTATCGTCACTAAGTGCACAGCCTGAAACACCTGAAATATCCAGCGCATTGTCGGTTTATCGGTCAATTTCTTTACCTGATTTTTCACTTGCTCATTGGTAGCTTCTAATTGTTGTCTCAATTTCCTTTGCGCTAAATTATACACTAACAAACACAGTCCCATTATCATTCCGATTGCTTCAACTCGCTCCGGCTTTTTCACGAATACGCTGGAAGTAAAAAATAACGGATCGGGAGCATCTCAGTTATGCAATAAGTAGAAATACTCAGAGAAAAAGTATGAGAGAATAGGACAAAAGATAAAAGGAAAAATAGATGACAGCCGAAGAAAGTAAAATCTTACAAAAACATTTGCAAGCTGCTGCCGCCATACTTCTCAAGAATACACCAAAAGAACAACTCAAAGACTTTGCTAGCATTGAACTAGCAGTCAGAGACCATGTACTAACACAAGTAGCGCCAGAGATCGGAAATTTTTTTAAACAGCAACAGCAAAACAAGAGCAGGGAGACAAAGAGAGATTCAAACCTGTCTAGGAGTATGGCAAGTCAGTGAGAAACAAAGCCAGAAACTAGGATTGAAGAAACGAACCCGATTGAGTCCACAACTCGAAGCAAGTTGCTTATTGCTGAGCGCAAATGTTTCATACGCCAATGCAGCAAGAGATTTGAAGCAATTGACGGGAATATATGTTGACCACAGCACCCAACAACGTCTAGTCCATCGGCAAGAATTCGTTGAAGTCATTGCAGAGCAAACCGTGACAGATCTAAGTATAGACGGCGGTAAGGCAAGATTGAGGACAGATAAAGGAAAACCTAGTGAGTGGCGAGACTATAAAGCGGTGACTTTACACGAAGAAGCCCATGCTGCATTCTTTCAGGAAAATGAAGCCTTGGTAGATTGGGTGAATCGTCAGCCTTTGTCAGAAACGATTACTTGTTTGGGCGATGGTCATCCAGGGGTGTGGAATTTAATGGCGGACATCTCCACACCGGAGCAAAGACGCGAAATTCTTGACTGGTATCATCTTAAAGAAAATCTCTACAGGGAGCATCTCAGTTATGCAATAAGTAGAAATACTCAGAGAAAAAGTATGAGAGAATAGGACAAAAGATAAAAGGAAAAATAGATGACAGCCGAAGAAAGTAAAATCTTACAAAAACATTTGCAAGCTGCTGCCGCCATACTTCTCAAGAATACACCAAAAGAACAACTCAAAGACTTTGCTAGCATTGAACTAGCAGTCAGAGACCATGTACTAACACAAGTAGCGCCAGAGATCGGAAATTTTTTTAAACAGCAACAGCAAAACAAGAGCAGGGAGACAAAGAGAGATTCAAACCTGTCTAGTACAGCTCGGCGTAAGTACACAGACTATATTTATGGTAGAATAACATAGTTAGCTGAGACCCGTTTAGGT
>NZ_JAUBVF010000075.1:0-28282 GCF_036705685.1 Microcoleus sp. AT3-A2 | reverse complement strand
CCACCTAAACGGGTCTCAGCTAACTATGTTATTCTACCATAAATATAGTCTGTGTACTTACGCCGAGCTGTACTAGTGTTACTTCATTTTTGACGATCGCCTAATTATTTAGGGCGGTGCGAACCCCATCTTACCATATTTGTAGCGTGTTAAACCTTTTTTTACGTAAGTTTTGATACTCTATGTTTGTAGGGAGGATTTAGTTATTATCAATGATAAAGACAAGTTTATCACTACCGAATCCGCCCTACAATACGAGGTTAATTTGTACTACGAAGCGGCCAGGATTTTCAGGTAAGCTTGTACTGTGTTGGACAACCCCATTTCTAGCGCTTCCGCAATTAAAGCATGACCAATTGATACTTCTAGTATATTAGGAATACAGCAAAATTTAGCTAAATTTTGCAAATTTAAATCATGCCCAGCATTCACCCCTAAACCTGCTGATTGAGCGGCTTGAGCGGCTTCAACATATTGTTGAAAAACAGATTCAACTCTCCCTTCGCGAAAAGCAGTTGCGTAGGGTTCCGTGTACAGTTCTACTCTGTCTGCTCCAACTTCTTTTGCTAGCGGCATGAGAGCAGCATCTGCGTCCATAAATAAGCTGACTCTGATACCATTGTCTTTTAATTTTTGAATGATTGGTAAAAGCCGATCGCGATTTTCGGGAATATTCCAACCGCTATCGGATGTTAGCACGTCGGGAGCATCCGGCACCAAGGTACACTGAGCCGGTTTTACGTCGCAAACTATATCCATAAATGGCGGCTGAAACGGATTTCCTTCGATGTTGAACTCAACGGTTAGCATTTTGGCTAATTCGTAAACATCGGCAGCTTTGATATGCCTTTCGTCGGGGCGCGGATGGACTGTAACGCCGTGAGCTCCAGCAGCAATCACTGTTTTGGCGGCTTCCGTAACGCTGGGGATACCGATGTTTCGAGAGTTTCTGAGGAGGGCGATTCTGTTGATGTTAACGCTGAGTTTTGTCATGGGATGTTAATCTTTAAGGTAGATGCTACTATATTAATCGCTTTCGGTACGAAATCTTGAGCCTATGGCGGTAGTGTTAGGGCATTGTTAGAGGAAATATTAGCTTGTGCCAGCGGTAAAGTTTCTGCAAATAAAGCCTCTGCTATTTGCTGTTTGGCTGTCAAATCTGCAAGGTTGGCAATGCAGAAAAGCGGTGCGACGCACTCGACTATTTCGGGCGGAAAATCGCGGCTGAAATATTTTAGTTCAAAGTCGTATCTGTGGGGACGGTAAATCATGCCCAACAGTTCGACTAAGGGTAGAAGCGTCCAATTGTGATAGTTGCCGATCGCATCTACTAAATGTCCGCGATAAATCTCTTTTTTAACCAGAGGTTGCAGCAAATCGAAACGGATTTTAATTTCGTTGAATCTCGACTGCATTGTAGATAAATGTTTGCTTCGATCCAAAGGAGGCGGTACAATTAGATTAGCTTTGTCAAAGGCGATCGGGACTTTCCCGTGTCTCTCTATTTCCAGAAAATCGTTGCGGCTGCTGCGCCGAAAAACGGCGAAATCAATTAGCAAGAACGGCGGGGTTTCTTTCAGTCGCCAGAAGCACTGCGATTGACCGTGCCAAGCGGGTTCTGGAACTCGATATTTGAGTTCGATTTCGCCAATTTCTGCGAGGGCTTTTTCAACAATATCAAATGTTTCTTCCACGCAGTTATCTTCAACCACAACCGCAATATCGAGGTCTGACCACTCGTCGGTGTATCCGTGGGCTGCGGAACCTCCTTGCCACAAAGCGAGAACAAAATCTAAAGGTTGTAAGGTAGAAACAATCTTTTCGAGAATGATTTGTCTCATGGAATCAAGCTATACTGTTTGGTTTCCCTGGCTTGCACAAGTTTAACAAACGATCGCGTGTTGAGATTGCTCCGCGACAGTTCTCCGAGGAGTTGCTAATGCTTCCGGTTGTGCACTGCTGCCAAAAATTACACGGGAAGCTGCAAGGAAAAGTGGCAATCTTTGGGAAAGTGCGATCGCCCGCAATTGAAAATCAGCCTTATATTGTCAGAATCAGAAACTTGCCCGCTGTCCGGTAACATGAGAAAGGATTAATTTTTAACAGCGCGGCATGGCTACTATTTGGGAACTCGACTTTTACAGCCGTCCAATCATAGACGAGCGAGAGAAAAAAAAATGGGAAGTGTTGATCTGCGAAAGCCCGCTGAATGTAGGCGACAAGGCCGAATCTCTGTTTCGCTACTCGCAATTCTGCTCCAGTTCTACCGTGAATTCCCTGTGGCTGGCGGGTGCAATTAAAGAGGCGATCGCCGCAGCACCGAAACGCCCCGAAAAAATCCGCTTTTTCCGCCGCCAAATGGCGAACATGATTACCAAAGCCTGCGAGGATTTGGATATTCCCGCCGCCTGCAGCCGCCGCACCCTCGCCCTTAGCCTGTGGCTGGAAGAACGGATGCAAGACGTTTATCCCGCCGAACCGGGCTATCAACCGGTTGTGAACCCGAGCGTTCAATTTGTACCCGAAACGCCAGTTGCGCTGCCGGATGCTTTAATCGGCGAAAAATGGGCGTTTGTGAGTTTGCCGATCGCAGCTTTTGACGAAATGTCCGAGTGGGATATCGGATTTGGCGAAGCTTTCGGACTGCCGATGACACGCCTCGCCCCAGAAACGCAAATTCCGGGACTGATTATCTACTCGTCGAGAGCAACAGCTTTGGCAGGTTGGATGTCGGGTTTAGAGTTGGCTTTTCTGAAATTTGAGAGCGGCCCACCCGCTAGGCTGGTATTAGATACGGGAGCTAATGATCGCTGGATTTTAGCTAATCTCAGAGACGCAGCAACTGAGAGAGAAGCGAAAGGATTTGAAGCCGCGAAAAAGCAAGCAAAAAAAGTACATTTCTTAGCAATTCAGTCGAATCCCGAATCGGAATCTTTTGCAGGATTTTGGCTGCTGCACGAACTAACTATTTAGTCATTAGTCATTAGTCATTAGTCATTAGTCATTAGTCATTAGTCATTAGTCATTAGTTATGAGTCAATATAGCTGTTAACTCTAGACTAATGACGGTAGATTATTAACTGATGACTGATGACCAATGACTGTAAAATCTGGTTATCGCCGATTCCAGCAGTTTCCCAAAATAATCTAAATGTAGACCCGTGATCCCAACCCATATCCAGTAAGTTATTGCCAATTCTTTAATCGAAAATCGAAAATCGAAAATCGAAAATCGAATCGCCCATTACCAACCACCGAGAACAATGACCAATCACCAATCAGCAGAACAACTGTTAGAACTAGCCACCAAAGCAGGTGCAGAAGCTGCTGAGGTATTGGAATCGCAATCGCTCTCACGGCCGGTCTTTTTTGAAGCAAACCGCCTCAAACAGCTAGAAACCGCCCAAGCAGAAGGCATTGCCCTACGGCTGTGGCGGGATGGGCGGCCGGGTTTGGCGGTGGCCTATGGGCCTGTGGAACCGCAAATTTTGGTGGATAGGGCGATCGCGCTTTCGCAACTCAACGAACCGGAAACCATCGAACTCGGCACCGGTGAGAAAGTTGTTTATCCCGATCGCGGAGTGTCTGTATCGGCCGAACAGCTAGTAAACTGGGGCAAAGAGGCGATCGCGATCGTCCGCGAAGCCTATCCCGAAAGCCTCTGCACCGCTGAACTCGACTGCGAAATCGAGAGCACGCGCTTGGTGAACACCAGAGGCTTGGATTCCAGTCACACCGACACCACCCTCAGCGGTTACTTATCAGCAGAATTAGTGCGGGGCGAAGATTTCCTCAACATTTGGGAAGGCGAAACCGAACGCGGCACCCTCGACTTAAACACCAGCGCCAAGCGGGTTTTGCAGCGTTTAGAATGGGCGAAAGACAATGTAGCCCCCGCCACGGGCCGCGTGCCGGTGCTATTCACAGCCAAAGCCGCCGACTTGCTTTGGGGGACTGTCTGTGCCGCGCTGAACGGCAAACAGGTACTCGAAGGCGCTTCGCCTTGGAACGATCGATTAGGCCAACAAGTGACATCGCCGCTTGTCACCCTGTCGCAGCAGCCGGATATCGGGCCCTATAGCTGTCCTTTTGACGACGAAGGTACTCCGACTCGGGCGATCGTCTTTATCAACAATGGAGTGTTGCAGCTATTTTATACCGATCGTACCACCGGTCGAGCCTTGGGCAGTGGCACCACTGGTAACGGATTTCGCCCGGGTTTGGGCAGCTATCCGACGCCGAGTTTGTTCAATATTTTGATTAAGCCAGGTTCGCTTTCGCTAATCGATTTAATCGCTAAATTAGACGACGGAATTGTAGTCGATCAAATGCTTGGCGGCAGTGCTGGAATTTCGGGCGATTTTTCTATTAACGTCGATCTCGGCTACCGAGTCAAAAAAGGTCAAATAGTCGGCAGAATCAAAGACACAATGGTAGCTGGCAACGTCTACAGCGTCCTCAAACAATTAGTAGAATTGGGAGGAGACCCTGAGTGGAACGGTTCTTGCCACACACCGTCTCTAATTGTAGAGGGATTGTCCGTCATCGGTAAGAATTAAATGAATCGGGCATGGGGCATGGGTAATTAATCGGTAATAGTTAGTAGTTAGTAGTTAGTGGTTAGTGATTACTTGTTAGTAGTTTTTCTAATTAAAAATAACCAATGCCCAATGCCCAATGCCCAATGCCCAATGCCCAGTTCCCAATTCCAAATTCCCAATTCACAATTCACAATTCCCAATTCCCACACATAATATGCGTATTTGTTTTATCGGCGATTCTTTTGTAAACGGTACTTGCGATCCCAAATGTCTCGGTTGGACAGGACGGATTTGCGCTGCCGCTTGCGGACAAGGACACGATATTACTTACTACAATTTAGGAATAAGGGGAGAAAACAGTGCCGATATAGAAACTCGCTGGTTCAGCGAAGTTTCTTGCCGCTTACCTCACTACGACGACGGCAGAATAGTATTTTCCTTTGGCGTCAACGACACTTACCTAGAAAACGAAAAAATTCGCATAGAAGTTGAAAAATCCATTGAAAATGCTCGCTCTATTCTCACGTCAGCCAAAGAAATATTTCCAGTATTAATGGTAGGGCCGCCGCCAGTTATTGATGCCGATCGCACAAGCCGGATTGCCAACTTATCCGAACAGTTTTCTCAAGTTTGCAGCGAGTTAAACGTGCCTTATCTAGATGTTTGCACCCCGCTGCAAAAATCGGAAATTTGGCAAAAAGAACTTACCGAAAACGATGGCTCCCATCCAGGCGCCGCCGGTTACGCTGAATTGGCTAAAATAGTTCACAATTGGGACGGTTGGAAAGCTTGGTTTAAAAATATCAATATATCAGATCAAGAGACAGTCACGCTGTTCCGAGCCGTCGGCAAAAAAGAAATGGAACTGATTAAAGAAAGCGATTTTATGGCATTTCCGCCACGCTTATCCTTTCAGCCTACTTTTTATCCCGTACTTCACAAAGCCTATGCCATACAAATCGCGAGAGATTGGAATACAAGAGATGCAGCATCGGGATATTTCGGCTATGTCACGCGCTTTCGGGTGGCGGCAGAATTCTTAAAAAAATATCCGGTTCAAAATGTGGGCAGTTCGATTCACCAAGAATATTGGATTCCGGCAGAAGAATTGGCTCAATTTAATCAAAACATTGTGGGGAAAATTGAAATTTTTGCGGAATATCAACCCTAAACTAAGAGAGAACTGTGCTAGAATTTAATCAATTTTAAGTAATGAGTTTTGACTGCTATAGCAGTTCTCAAAAAAGTGAGGTATGCCCTATGCCCTATGCCCTATGCCAATGAGTACCTCATCTTTCTGAGAAATGCTATATGACACTCTGATAGATTGGGAAAGGGGAATACTGCTAGTCTTGAGACAATTGCTGTCAATCGATTTGAGATTTGAGATTTGAGATTTGAGATTGACCCCACGGATAAATGCTCTTTCTTGAGGATTTTCGATTTTCGATTTTGGATTGATTCCACGGATAAATCACGTGGCGGGTACCACCTTTGAAATTCTTGGTCAAGTCGCGAGATAGATTTGGGTAAATCCCAGACACGAAAAAAGAGGATTTGGGGCAACACTGCCGGCGAGCGGCCAGCCTCATTTAGAAGTGCCGGATTTGAAAACACTGGTGGAGGCTATAAGGTAAAAAAATCGCAGATTGATATCAAATCCGGTAGCATCAGAATTACAGCAGATTTCAGGTAAGTATCGAAGGATTTTTTGCTAAAGTGCGATCGAGCAGACAATTCTCAGGCCATCTACGCTATTTATGCCGTACATAACTATCCCTAAACAATTTAGGGAACCTTCCAGGGTCATCAAATCTCAACTTTTTTTACGGCCTAAACGCCTAGCCATTTTTGAAGCTTGTCTGATCGGCTTGGTTGCCGGACTGGCTGGTGTTTTGCTAAAGTCGGGAGTCGGATGGCTAGGCAGTTGGCGAGTTGCTTCCTCGACAGTAATTCCAGCTTGGATATTACTGCCCGCCGTCGGTTTATGCGGCGGGTTGCTGACAGGTTTCTTGGTTGAGCGTTTTGCTCCCGAAACGGCAGGCAGTGGCATTCCTCATGTCAAAGCTGCTCTCGGCGGAGTCAATCTTTCCTTAGATTTGCGAGTAGCTGTCGCCAAACTTCTGACCACTATTTTAGCAGTTGGTTCCGGTTTAACTTTAGGAAGGCAAGGCCCGACTGTGCAAATTGGAGCATCTTTGGCCGGCTGGATAGGTCACTTGATGCCCACTTCCCCAGACTACCGCCGACAATTGATTGCTTGCGGTGCTGCTGCAGGATTGGCTGCTGGTTTCAATGCTCCCATTGCAGGAGTTTTGTTTGTAGTTGAAGAACTGCTGCACGACGTTTCGGGGTTGACTTTAGGGACTGCAATTATCGCTTCATTTATCGGTGCAGTTGTCTCGCAGCTTTTGGGCGGCGATAGTTTAAGTTTGAACCTTCGCGCGTACCAAACCAGTTTTGATGCTCAGGAAATCCCGTTTTACATACTATTAGGAGTTTTAGCGGGATTGCTGGGAGCTTTGTTCACCAAAGGGATTATGGCTAGCTTGCAATTTAACAGGCGATCGCTCAAATTAGCTTTGCCCGCGCGAATGGCTCTAGCTGGCTTAACCTGCGGTTCAGTAATAGGTTTTCTTCCAGAAACTTTCCGCAACAATACGGGTTTGCGGGAGTTTTTGCTGACTGGTGAAGCAAGCGGCATAACGAGTTTAATTGCTTTTATAGCTCACTTTTTTCTGACAATTATTTCCTCGGCTTCTGGAGCTCCGGGAGGATTGTTTTCCCCTGCGCTAGTTCTCGGTTCTGCACTCGGTCACATGGTGGGCATTGTCCAGGCAGATTCCCTGGGCATCGGTTTGCCGGTAACTTACGCTTTGGCAGGAATGGGAGCGTTTTTTTGCGCGGTTTCTAGGGCGCCAATTACTGCGGTAGTAATTGTGTTTGAAATTACGGCAGATTTCAAATTAGTGCTGCCTTTGATGATCTGTTCTGTAGTTGCTTATTTGGTCGCGGAAAAGGTGGACAGTGGCTCTTTGTACGATCGCCTTTTGGAGTTTAACGGCATTCAACTGAAAAAGGCAAAAGCTGCCAGCAATACTTTGAGCGACTTGCACGCAGATGACGTGATGCAGCGCCGAGTTGAAACTCTTTCGAGTCTGCTGACTTTCGATGAAGTGATGCAGGCATTTTCGCGATCGCACCACCGAGGATTTCCAGTAGTTGAAGATGGCAAATTAGTCGGAATTGTCAGTCAAACCGACTTGGCAAATGCCAGCGAGCGCAATTTTTCAGGAGACTCGCTGCTCAAAGAATTTATGACTGTACAGCCGATCGCAGTCAAAGCAAGCGATACTTTAAGCGAGGTATTGTACAGGCTCAACAACTACAATATCAGCCGCTTGCCAGTCGTAGAAGGCCGGCGTTTGGTGGGAATTATTACCCGCAGCGACATTATCCGAGTTGAATCCGATCGCCTCAGCGGAGAAGCAACCCAGGGCCCGCATCCAGAACCTTCTTATATTGTCTATCAAACCAGGGCTCCGCAAGTCGGAAATGGCCGGTTATTAGTGCCGCTTTCCAACCCCCAAACAGCACCCGCTTTGCTGCGGCTGGCCGCGGCGATCGCGCGCGATCGCAATTACGAATTAGAATGCCTGCAAATCATCTTAGTACCACGCAACAGTTCCCCTTCAGAAAGCGCAGTGCGGACAACCAAAAGCCGCCGTCTGCTGCAACAAGCCGAGCGAATTGTTCGCAATTGGAACTTGCCAGTACACACCCAAATACGGGTAGCTCATGACGTGCCTAACGCGATTTTGGAGACAATCAAGGAGCGACATATCGATTCAATTTTGATGGGCTGGCAAGGCGAATTTTCCACAAAAGGACGTATTTTTGGCGATGTTGTCGATACCGTAATTCGGCAAGCCGGCTGCGAAGTTATTTTGGTGAAGTGGAGCGAAAAACTATTAGCAACACGCCAGAAAAATGAGTTTTCCGCCACTTTCAGCGGGCAGAAATATACGTCTATAGAATGGGAGTTAAATCCCGAAAAACTTGACGGCGCAGATAATCCCGCATTGGCGAGATCCTCAGATTCATCAGCGACTACAGAGACTGAACTTTCTTCGCCAAATTCAGACATTCCAGGGCCAGAATTGGGACTGCACACGCTGATGGGTTTGCACCGCTGGTTGGTACCTATTCGCGGCAGTTACAAGCAAGCTGCCGCTTTGCGGCTGCTACCGGCTTTGGTGGCTGCGAGTGCTGTACCGGAGATTAAATTGTGTCAGGTTCATCAGCCTTCTGTTGCAGAACCAGATCGGGGAGAATTAAAGCAAGCGGCGGAGTTTATCAAGCGCCGGGTTAGCTGTTCGATAATAGCGACTTCGGTTTGCGCTAAATCGGTTTCTGATGCTTTAATTGATTTGGCTCAGAACGATCAGTGCGATGCGATCGTCCTGGGAGCGAGCCGGGAAGGACTGCTGAAACAGGTGATTCACGGGAATATCCCGGAAGCTGTGGCGCGCGGGTGCGACTGTACAGTCATTTTAGTGCGATCGGCCTCCTAGCAAATTCATACCTGGATATACGAATGATAACGTACCGGCTTTCTCCGATGGAATGCTGAGGATCGGGAAAAGTTACAGATATCGGGTCATTAAATATGGTTGTGGCTTCTTGAAAGGAAACACCCTGCTTCTCAACATTTAGTGTCGCTTTGTCTGGATTCCATTCAAATTCCATAAATAACTCTCCATGCCTTTTTCCGCTTCTTCACAACCGCTAAATTCTCGCTTTCCTTTTATTTTTAACACTCAATTGCTTAGTAATTGATGTATAATAATGCAAAGCAAAAAGCAGATTAATCCCAAAAAATACCAAAGTTAACACGAAGGTAAAAAAAGACGTAAACGACAGCCTTGAAGTCATCGTAAACATCGCCAAAATGATTGAGCAAAGCCCAAAACCGGAAGCAAAAGAACTTAAAAGCAGCAACCGCACCTTAGACATAGTTTAATTTAAAGATTATCAGTAAAATGCACTCTTGGCAGCTACAGAGGAGTGCCAAATGATACTTATTACTATATAGCGGAATTGCTCAGTTCCGCCAAGGGCAAAACGACTGCTTTCCTAAAAAGGTTTGAATTATACAGAAAAAGACAGCCCGCGCTCTTGTAAACTCCTGTTGGTCAACTTAATATCAATCAAAGGAATTCCCCAGCCTCCGCGAGCATTCCACCTTTCGCCGTACAGTCACCGCAGCCGCAATCCCGCTGACAGCAAAGTATTCGCTCCCAAAACCGCGCTTTCCCTGGGATTCCAAACATTGCCAAAATCCACAAACGCCGTCACCTGCAAAACTCCTTGTTTGTCGTCGGTGCGCTTGCATCGGATACCGCAACTCGACTGAATCAAAAATCCCGCTATCGGCAAGCATTGCATCCTGACGGTAGCCCCGCAATGTGTCTGAGCCTCCTATACCGAATTGTTCGATCGGCAAAAGCTCTGCCCCAGCCAATGCCAAATCCGATCGCACCACCAGCAGCGTCTCAGGAGCCAACAAACGCACATAATGCAATTGACCCTGCCAGTGCAAAAATTGACTCTCAGGGCTGCTGCTGCTCACCGTAGCACCAAATGCTGCCACTCCCTGACAGAAATGCGATCGCGCCGCCAAGACATCTCTCTCCCATTTGAGTAAAATCCTGAAACCGCCTCAGCACCACAACCGGATTTCTACCCGAATTATCTGCTTCCGGCGACAGTGGAAAATCCTTTCCCAGCCAAGATGTATCGCTTTCTCGACTGCGAGTACCGATACCGATCGCGATTTCTCTTCTCGGATTTTGCACGATCGGCTCGCGGTAAGTCAACTGCCAACTACTTCAAATCGATCGACTTTTATCCTACCCGGAATCTTAGCAATTCTGCAGGCTGTGCCGGCGCGGGAACAGCAGGCGGCAAAAGCTGTTCCGCTGAAAGCAAGGGCGCTGGCGGCGCGGGTTACGGGAGGGGAGCCGGATTTGGCCGTCGCGGGTTGGGAATAGGAAATTCGTGTCTGTTTTCTCCTCGATTCGGCAATTGAGGGAGAGTTTCTGCTGCCTCAGTTGGGGTCAATTGATCGATCTCCGGGATGCTATTTTCTTGCTCTTGACTGCCTCTATCTAATTCTGAACCTGAGTATAAATCACGAAGCCGATCGCGATCGTCTCCTATTTCTTGATTTAGTTTGAATTGAGATAGTAAATTATCCTGCAAAATTGGCGATTGCACCCATGAGTCGGTAGCAAGCATCGACTCGCTAACACTTAGAGCTGATAGCAGTGCGGGGCAAATAGCTGCAATTGAAAAACCAAGTGCTAATGCCTTGAAAAACTTGATTTTACAAAAGCCTCTAGAAAATTGCACGGGCATGACAGATTAGCAATATTTGATAGTTATTTACACTTACGATCGGGCGCGGCCGACGCAATTGCAAGGAATAAAATTACTCTATCACTTTTTACAGAGTTAATTCCTTAAGTCAATATAAAGATAGTTGACAGCACTCCTCTTTTGTGTACTAAATAATTACTGAAAAAACTCTGACCACGAATTTCAAAGGTGGTACCCGCCACGTGATTTATCCGTGGAATCAATCCAAAATCTAAAATCTAAAATCCTCAAGCCCCCGGATTTATCCGTGGGGTCGCCTCTAAAATCTAAAATCTAAAATCTAAAATCGATTGACCTCCCAAGCTAGCCATCTTGCAAGGAATAAAATTACCCTATCACTTTATATTGACTTAAGGAATTAAGTCAATATAAAGATAGTTGACAAAACTCATGTTTTGTGAATTCAAAAATAACTAAAAAAACTCCGACCTCCCAAGCTAGCCCTGTAGGTCGGCGGAGCATTCTATCAAACCTGCGATCTCAGAAATAGGTAAATTTTGATAGAGATTACTACATTTTATTGAGCTGCGATCGCAATTCTTCCAACTCAGCGTCAATCACCGGGCTCGACTCCGAGCTACTGGCTGCTGCCGTTTTACCCGCTGCCGGCAATTGACCTTGAGACACAGATCCCCCGGTCAGTTGAGCTTTCATCTGAGCCAACTCATCGTCAACGTCACCGCCGCTTTCGAGCAAGCGGAACTGTTCCTCTAAATTGCTGCCGCCGGCGGCCAGTTCTGCCGAAGCTCCCGCGCGAGCTTCAATTTGCAAAACTTTTTCTTCCATGCGATCGAAAGCTGCCATTGAACTGCCAGTATTCAATGTGCCAATGGTATTGTTGAGCTGTTCCTGAGCCTTGGCAGCGGATATCCTCGCCTTGAGCATATCCTTCTTAGTCTTAGCTTCGGAAATTTTGCTCTCCAAACCGATCAAATTGCGCTTGAGACTTTCCACCTGAGCCGATTGCTGATCCAGGCTGGCTTTCAGCGTAGCCGCCGTTTCCGCGTGAGACTTTTTGCGAACTAGCGCTTCCCTGGCCAAAGTCTCGTCTCCTTTTTGCAGGGCTAGCTGAGCGCGCTGCTGCCACTGGTTAGACTGAGATTCAGCTTGATTGTACTGAGTCTGGGTACGCTTTTGAGTGGCGATCGCGCTGGCAACGGCCTGACGCAACTGCACCAAGTCTTCCTGCATATCCGTAACAGACTGTTCTAAAATCTTTTCGGGGTCTTCAGCTTTGTTGACCAGATCGTTAAGATTGGCTTTGACGACTCGGCTAATGCGGTCAAATAATCCCATAATGCTATTTTTCCTGGGTGAGGTGTACGAAGTAGGCGGAAAGCAGGCTTGATAGCCCTAGCCCGCAGTTGTGAAATTCACTCTTGTCAGATTTTTAGTGCGATTTAGTTTTTGGCAATTTTTGCAGACAGATAAATCCAGTTTAAAGCGATCGAGTAATGTGATGCAGGCAAGCTTATTCATGCACATATCTATTGAGTTTAACTTCGATCCGGGAATTCCCCAACAGGCTTCGAGCCATCTCTAGCTAGGCTGTTGAGAAGTTTTTGCTCGTCCCGACTCTTGTTCTGTTGCCTGGGGTTCAGGATGCGGGCGGCTCGCTCGACGGCAATTTGGGTGTATTGTTGCCCGGAAGCATTTGTGCTTTCATCGCCGCCAACTCGTTATCCACATCGTCGGCACCTTCGAGAGAGAGAAACTTCTTTTCTAAATCATTAGTTCCGAGTTCTGCAATTGCTTCGGAGCGAGCTTCTAGCTGCATGACTTTCTCTTCCATCCGTTCAAAGGCGCTCAAAGTGCTGCCGGTACTGAGATTGCCCATCATTTCTTGAAGCCTTTCCGACGATGCGGCCGATCGAGCTCGGGCAATGTACATATCTTTTTTAGATTTTGCCTCGGAAATTTTACTTTCGAGCGCCCGCATATTTTCTTTAAGTTTAGTCACAACAGCGTTCTGTTGTCCGAGACTGGCTTTCATCGCCGTTGCCGTTTCTTGATAAGATTTCTTGCGCGTCAGAGCTTCCCGCGCCAAATTTTCCTCGCCTTTTTGCAAAGCTAGCTGCGCCCGCTGATGCCATTCTGCTGCTGTAGACTCAGCTTGAGAGCACTGGCGTTCAGTGCGTTTTTGAGCTGCAATCGCTCCTGCCACAGCTTGTCTGAGCTGCACTAAATCTTCCTGCATATCCATTACAGCCTGTTCCAGAATTTTTTCTGGGTCTTCGGCAGCCCCGACCAAACTGTTAATATTGGCTCGAATCACTCGCCATAGGCGATCGAATAATCCCATTTTGCCCGTCTCCCGATTTTATTAAATTTTAGATTTAGGACTAGGAATTGACAATTACAAAACCAATTTTGTGTTAGACAAAACATTCCTCATTGTCTAGCTTTGTCTAACAGTTTAGTTAAAGTTTTTCACCCTTTAACTAATTTATGGTTGATAGTATTGTGGCTTCATTCCTTTTTCTTGGAGTTCTTTCGCCAAACGTTCTGCTGAGGCAGCATCGCTCAAAGCCCCCATTTGGATCTTGACACCCTTTGAGAAGTTTCGCACGTAGGCATCGGGAACTACGGTTCTGGCTTGCTGCAGCGATTTTTCGTCGGTGTAATCGGTGACAACGTAATAGAAACCGTCGGCCGCCCGTGCAGGCCTTCCCAGCGGGGATGCGGCTGCTGGGGATGCGGCTGCTGGGGATGCGGCTGCTGGGGATGCGGCTGCTGGCTGGGCTGGGGAGGGTGTTGGAGGCAGTGTCGGCAGTGCCGGCACAGGCTGCGCGGCGCTGGGGCTGGGAGTGGGAAGCAAAGCCGTACTCAGATTGTTGAGTCCTTGTTCCCTACCTCTGGGCGGGTTGCCGTCTTCTGTAGGAATCGGCACAGCCCCGCTGGGGCCAGGAGGCGCTGGCGGAGTTGGCGGGATTGATGCTTTTGGTGACGGGGAAGGAATCGGGCTGACTGTCGGCTTAACATTGCTGAGAGTGCTCAAATCTAGCTCGACAAATTCCTTGGATACCAGATTTGGTGCTTTCGGTAGTTCCTTGGTGCTGGTAGCTGAGGTGGATGTAGAGACGGGACTGTCGCTGGGAGAGGGTGAGGTGCGATCGAGTAAACGGTTCAGGCCGGCCATCTTAACTAGATTTGACGGGTACATGACTGCGTAGCCCAAAGCTGTGCACGATAGCAAAAACAGCAGCATCGAACTCAGTCCCAAGGGAGTTAACAAACTGGCAGCTAAACTGCGTTCTACCGTAGGCTCAGCTTTTGACTCGTCCAAACTTTCGATCAGTTTTTCGCTTGATTCGAGATACTTGTTGGGTGCCAAGGCACTGCTAGATAATTTTGTGCCGCCCCTGGTAGTTACTAACGGGGCATCGCCCTGAGTGCCGGCAAGGGATAGGGGCAGCGATAGCGGCTGCTGGGTTTCCTCCGCAGTCTCCGGCGCCAAATTTTGGGCTAGCTGTTGCTCGGTTGTGGCTGTTTGCTTGCCGGTACGAACTGAGGGCGACACCCACTGTTCGGCCCGCCGCCTGTGCCTTCTGTATGTTGTCAGTTCTGCTTCTAGGTTTACATCTAGACTCCCCAGGACTGCTTGCAAAGCAGGGTTGATTGGGGTTGAAGAGGATTGATGATTTGGGGATTCAACCGAAGAACGCTTACTCATTAGCAAAACTCCTACCGCCTCTGAATTAATTTTAATGTTTTGATTTTGACACTCCCGGGCCTAAAGGCGTGGGAATTCTTGCTTCGCAGGGATTCCAATGAATTTACCCTCGTGCCGTGCATCTTGACCGTATGCCCTACGGCTGCAAGTCCTCACTTGAGAACTACCTGTGCGGCTGCGACATCTCTGTCGGTTGTATAGCCGCAATTGTGACACGAGTGAGATCCTTGTGATAACTCTTTTTTGCCTGTTTGGTTAAGGCAATTGGGACAGATTTGGCTAGTCTTTTTAGCATCTACTTTCTGGAAATACACACCGCGCTTAAAGCAAGTTTGCTCCAATATGTTGAAGAATTTCCCAAACCCAGCATCTAAGCAGTGTTTACTTAACATCCCCGCTTTCTGTCCGACCAGATTAAGGTCTTCGACAAACACCATACCCGCGTCATCACAGATTTGATGTGACAACTTGCGATGCCAATCTTTTCGGCAGTTTGCCACGTAATCATGCAGCAAAGCGACTTTTTTCTGAGCTTTTTTCCAATTATTTGACCCGATTTTTTTTCTAGTAACGCGCTGTTGCAGCAATTTAAGCTTGCGTTCTGCGTCAGCAAAAAACTTCGTTCTTTTAATTAAAAGCCCATTAGAAGTTGCAATCAAATTAGTCAACCCTAAATCAATTCCTACGGGATTGCCGTGAGGAATGATATCGGGAATTGAGGCATCCGATTGCAAAGTCAACATTATATACCAGCCACTAGACCGTCTAACGACGCGAGCTTGTTTGACGATTGCGCCCTGGGGGATGGGACGCGACTGACAAAATTTTATCGAGCCAATTACAGGCAATTTAAAGCGGTTGCCTTGATGGAAAGTTGCACCCAACTGTGGGAAACTCAAATACCTCAAAGCCCCCTGTTTTTTGAACCGAGGAAACCCGTGATTTTGCTCCCACATACTGACGAAAGCTTTTTCCAATCTCCGCAGCGTTTGTTGCAACACCTGAGCGTTGAATCGCTGCAATGCGGGGCTGGTCTTCCTGTATGCCGTTAAAGCCTTGCACTGACTTGAATATGTCGGTCTAGGCACCTCAGCAGGAATAATATAGTCGGAGCCAATGGAGCAAGAGTTGATCTGACATTTGCGTGAGTTGTACCAGTCTTTGCGTTCTCGTAGGGCATAGTTGTACACCTTGCGGCACTGTTCTAGCCAATCTTCAAAAACTGCTATTTGTGTCGCTGTGGGCTTCAACTTAAATTCAAACGTCAAATTAAATACTTGCTTCACATCCTTGACTTAGTATACAGCAAGTCTACAAATCGTCTAAGGATTTCTTAGGATCAATTAAAGTCGCCCGCTTATGGGCGAGGCTCTCACCCCAAAATTTTGGTAGATATAAACAATAAGCTTGAAAACTTGCCTATTTTATGATTAGCTACTTTTGGCGTCAATGCAACAGGGGCCGGAGATCCTGCTGTCGATCGCCCGCAGCTATTTTTCATTTTCATTCGCACACTTAATTGTTGCTGTTTCCTGGAGGCTGCTTACCGACACTCTCAGCCAATTTTTGTATTCTCGGCTACCGCTTATTTGTAAGCTCTCATACTCGTTGGGCATTTGTACTTTTTCTTGATCCCTAACGGCTTTATAAACTTTTAACCTTTGTTTTTACCTATACAATGAGCAAGCACCGAGCTAATTGTTTCTATATATAACGAGATTATAAATAAATTATAAAATTTAATTATGCTTCGGGGATCGCTACAACCCAGACAGCATAAAGGTTGGGATGCTCTAAAACCTGCTAGCTCTACAAAGGAGAATTAGAGATGAAAATGATTTCCCTAAGAACTTTTATGCAAACCTCATTAACTTCACCTTTAACTTCAGCTTGTGGTCACTGCCGTCACTATACCCCTGAAGGCAGACGCGGGGGTGTTTGCGCTTTACTAGGCGGCCCGGTTCAAAGTCACTGGAAAGCTTGTGCTTTAGCGGTTTCGCCTTTTAAATCATCTTGGGAAAACATAGAAGAAATTGGAATGTGGCAAGAATCGACTCTGACGCTGCAGGATGCTACGGTCACTCTTTCCGAGCGCAATGCCTGCCAGCTTACAGGGACAACGTTAACTGAAAAATCGGCAGCAGCAGTCTCGGTCTAGTTCGTCGGCTGCCCTGCTGCTCATACCATTTTCGATTTTCGATTGGGGAATCACTGATCATTATCATGGTTTGGATCTGGCAAAGCAGTTTCATTTTTTTTGGGAACTGGTCTCAATACTGACATTTTTGGACGATCGGGTGCATTTGGCTTTACTAACTCATAAAAATCAGCAGTATCTACTTTAATATGAGCGCATAAAAAAACTGATTTTTCCATCCCACTATGGCAGCCAAGGATATTGACTAAAATCAGGTTGCCGTTTTTCCAAAAAGGCTTGTTTGCCTTCGGCGCCTTCCTGGGTCATATAGTACAGCAAAGTGGCATTTCCTGCCAGTTCTTGCAAACCGGCTTGACCGTCGCAGTCGGCATTAAAAGCGGATTTCAGACAGCGAATCGCGATCGGACTTTTTTCGAGAATTTCCGTAGCCCACTGAATCCCTTCTAGTTCTAGTTGTTCGACGGGTACGACGCAGTTGACTAAACCCATTTCTAGGGCTTGCTGCGCGCTGTACTGGCGGCACAAAAACCAAATTTCTCTGGCTTTTTTCTGGCCGACGACTCTGGCGAGATAGCTAGCTCCGAAACCACCGTCGAAACTGCCGACTTTGGGACCGGTCTGTCCGAAAATAGCATTGTCAGCAGCGATCGTCAAGTCGCAAATTAAGTGCAGAACATGACCCCCTCCAATTGCGTAGCCTGCCACTAAAGCAATTACAACTTTGGGCATAGAGCGAATCAACTTCTGCAAGTCGAGCACGTTCAAGCGGGGTATGCCACCTTCGTCTACATATCCCGCGGAACCCCGCACGCTTTGGTCGCCGCCGGCGCAAAAGGCGTATTTGCCGTCTGTATGAGGCCCCGCACCTGTGAAAAGGACAACGCCGATTTTTGTGTCTTCGCGGGCATCAGTAAAGGCATCGCACAGTTCCTGCACGGTTTTGGGACGAAAAGCGTTCCGTTTGTGAGGTCGATTGATGGTAATTTTGGCGGTGCCGCCACTTTTGTGATAGAGAATGTCTTCGTAGGTTTTGGCGGTTTGCCATTCAATTTGCATAATCAATCAATTTGAGATTTGAGATTGAGCTGAGTCAATCAAGGCAGCGACAAGTCGCTTTTAGATTTTAGAGGTATTCGGTTCAATGGGATAGAAGGGTCGATCGACTCTTGCCCAAAAAATAAAGCGGGACTTAGGCAGAAACCAGGTTTTTCACCAACATACGCCGTGCAGCGCTCTGGGTAGGGGTTAAACAACCCGGTTTTTGAGGGTAAGAGCGCCCAAGTCCCATCTCAATTGGAAACAGCGTCAAATCCTCGAAATCCTCTGACTACTTTTACTACCCAAAAATTTATATGGGCTGGATTATTTGCGGAGTAAAATACTCAGCAAGTGCTTTGCTGCTTTGCCAAATACCGGATCGCGGGACTCGAATTCGCTGGGATCGAGTAAAGCTTGAACTTCAGCAAAAGCTTCTGAGTCGAGGGTTCCTTCTTTAGTAAATAAAGTGTCTATGACTGCTATGTGTCTGGAGTCGAGACCGAGCCGATTGGCGATCGACTGTAAGTACATTTGCTCCCGCATATCGATGTGTCCGTCTGCGGCTGACATTTCGTAGCCGGAACCGATGAGCAACAGTTTTTCTGATTCTGAGAACAAAGCTGTCAGGGTTAGCAATTCCGTGGGGTTGAAGTAAACCTGCTGTTTGGATACTCCTTTGACAAGGCGCTGAATTAGTTCTACCCGATCGCGGTCGCCGCTGGCAAAGGCTTTGAGAGTCTTTTGCAGCCGTTCTTCTTCTTCAACTGCGATCGTCCTGTCAATAATCATCACTCCGCGCAGGATGGAAATCAGAGCCGTCAGAAACACTACCAAAGGAGTGATATCTTGTTCGCGCAGCTTTTGCCGACTAATGCGGCACAACAGCTCAACAATTTCAGTGGTAATCGTAGTGGTGTCCATAATTAAAGACTCTCGATTAAGCTGTAATGTAACTTTCTTTATCGATCTTAAGTTTTTCTGTTACTTAGGCATGACGTGAATTGTAAAGCTGAGCCGTTGTCTATTAGTGATACTACTTATTTTATTCACAAACGCTGGATGACTAGGGCTGTGGAATTGGCGCAAGCAGCCGGTGATGCTGGTGAAGTACCCGTTGGTGCTGCCATTGTTGACGGTAGTGGCAAATTGATTGCCGAAGCGCAAAATCGGCGAGAGCGAGATTGCGATCCGACTGCTCACGCTGAAATTTTGGCTTTGCGGGCTGCCGGCAAAGTTTTGCAAGACTGGCATCTTAACCAATGCACGCTCTATGTAACGCTGGAGCCTTGCCCGATGTGCGCTGGTGCGATCGTCCAAGCTCGGATTGGTCTGCTGGTATACGGAGCAGATGACCCAAAAACTGGCACGATTCGGACTGCTGCTAATATTCCAGATAGCGCGCATTCGTGTCACCGCTTAGAGGTGCTCGGCGGTATTATGGAGTCTGTTTGCCGCGATCAGTTGCTTTCTTGGTTTGAAGCACGCCGGAAAAATTAACAGGTAAAATTTTTTACTTTCTTCGGGGCGATGTTTAATCGAAATTGACCCTTTAACTGAAATAATAGATCCGTAATTGCCCGATCGAGCTTTCGAGGCGGTTGACTGCTCTGCGGTACTGCTGTCCGGTTGGCTGAGGTTTTACCTTTTACAGATTATCTCTTGCGGGCGCGATCGCCCGATCGGCACAATGCCAATAGCAAAAGTGTCCCGATCCAAAAACTAAAGATTTGTCCAACAACTTACTTTAGACTTTAGATCTCGATAAAGCAGCTTAATTGCTATGCGCCACACCGCCACGATCGCCGTTGAGTCCAGTAAATCATCTCTAGTGAAGCCAATGCCTGCCAAGGTAGCATTTAATACCTCTCGCGTTTCTCCTTGGTTAACCTCCTTGCTCTATCCGCTAGGTCATTATGTTGTCCTACCGTTTCATTTTGGCAAGATTGAGATAACCGGACAGGAGCACTTGCCGAAAGACGGGCCTGTCATCTTAGCCCCTACGCACCGTTCCCGGTGGGATGCCCTGATGATGCCCTATTCAACTGGACAGAAGGTGACTGGACGCGATTTGCGGTTTATGGTAACTGCTGATGAAGTGAAAGGACTGCAAGGTTGGTTCATCAGACATTTGGGGGGTTTTGCTGTGGATCTCAAGCATCCGGCAATTGGCAGTCTCCGTTATGGGGTGGAACTACTCCTGGACAAGGAAATGTTGGTGATTTTTCCCGAAGGCGGCATTTTTCAGGATGGCGAAGTTCACCCGATTAAGCCTGGATTGGCTCGTTTGGCAATTCAAGCAGAGTTGAGCAAACCGGGTTTGGGAGTGAAAATTGTACCGATGAGTATCCGCTATCGCCCGCGCATTCCTCAATGGGGTGCTCACGTAAAAATTGCGATCGGTTCTCCGATTTGCGTGGCGGATTATGCCAATGGTGGCGGTAAAAAAGAAGCACCATTGTTGACGGCCGAGCTCGAAATGGCTCTTAAAAAGCTTGATGAAAGTTGAGAAGAAGAAGGAAGTTCGGCAACGGATTCTGTAACGGATGTAACGGATGTAACGGATGTAACGGATGTCAGGAAGAAGGAAGAAGGAATTATGATATAATTTTTTCGGGTGCTGTAGAGAGATGCGGCACTTATTTCGCTGCTTTGTTATGTCTGTATTAAGTGTGAGCATTAATGGATTGTGCTTTGAACTTTAAGCCGGGTCAAATTGTCAGTTTAGAATGTGGAGATGCGTGCCTGCATTCAGAGGTGATCCAAGTGGTTGAGGCACGTCAAATTTGTTGGGTGCGCCCCTTAATGTTAGTTGTATTACTGTCAGGGAAGGATTTATCGGCGCAATGGTCGGAAGACTACACTTTATCCGATTTGCGAGATGGTGCTGATTTGCTGTGGCCGCTGAGCTTGTTTCGGGAGGCTTTTGATACTGAGGTAATTTCACTGTTGACTCAGTTGCAGTCTCTGGACTCTGAGAAAAAGGATGGTGCGATCGCATCTCGGCAACTTAGAGATTTTGTCGATCGAGTTTGGGAAGCTTTTCCGAGTGCTTTTCATTAAGCAGATATCTGGCGTTTTGTCTATTAGTCCGCCAGGGGTTGAAAACCCCTGTCTAATAGCTAAAGCCCTCTTGGATAGAAGTAATACTCTCTTGATTCTTCAGTCCGCGTAGGCGGACTTCGTTTGTCTAGAAGCGATTTCAATCGCCCCATTTTCTTTTCGCTTTTCGCGGACTATTATACTAAAATACCGCGTGTGAAAGCTCTTCGGGATTGAGATTATTGTGAATAACTTTACCGTCCCGGAACCAGACAACGCGGCGAGTTTGGCGCGCCACCTCCGGTTCGTGCGTTACCATAACAACAGTCATGCCGCTTTCGTTGAATTCGGTAAAAATATCCATTACTTCTTGAGTAGTTTTTGTATCCAATGCACCTGTAGGTTCGTCAGCCAGCAACAACACGGGACGGTTGACAATAGCCCTGGCGATCGCAACCCGCTGCTGCTGTCCTCCTGATAGTTGATTCGGTCTGTTTTGCAGCCGGCTTTCCAGGCCTACTTTCGTTAAAGCATCTACTCCCCGTTCACGTCTTTCTGCTGCGGGAATGCCGGCATAAACCATCGGTAACATGACATTTTCTAAGGCTGTCAATTGAGGCAACAGGTGAAATTGTTGGAAGACAAAACCTAATTTTAAATTGCGAATTCCGGCTAATTCTTCTTCGGGCATTTGGGCGACATCTACGCCGTCTAAGTAGTAACTGCCGCTCGTAGGTCGATCGAGACAGCCGATAATATTCATAGCTGTAGATTTGCCCGATCCCGATGCGCCCATAATCGAGCAATATTCTCCTTGTCTTACGGTCAAGCTGACGCCGTTTAAGGCGCGAACTTCCAGGTCGCCAATCCCGTAAACTTTTGTTACCTCTTCCAGACCGACAACAACGGGCTTTGAGAGGACTTGGGGGTCGAGGTCTTGGTATGTATCGGTTTGTAGTTCAGGCATTTTTTTTCTGTGCGATCGACACAACTAACTACTAACTTAACACTTCTTATCGGTTTTGGCGGCGGTCAGGGCGATCGTTTGGACGCTAATTGACGAGATATAAAAAAACTACATCTTTAAGGACGTGTTTGTGAGTTGTTTGATGAGAGTCATCTGATGTTCTAGCACTAGATAGTTATCTAATTTGCTTTTTCCAGCGCGGGTCAAGCCTTGATTATTGTGGGCATAAATTAGGTCGAGGATATGGTTTTTTGCTTCCTCGGAGAGGGGAAAGTTGATAATGCTGCGGGGAGTGTGGCAGTCGCCAAAAATTCAACTATTTCTGCATAAGCTTTGGGGATATTCGTGGCTACAGTCATATTTTCTTTGTGCTGTTTGTGTGTCTATTACATCTTCTCTAATTCGGTCAATTTTGTCTGGGCAAAATGGCGGACTTGTTCATCGGGATCGTTTGCAAATCGATCGCGAAGTATTTCTAAAGTTTTTGGGCGATCCGGGTATTGCTTGAGCATGATTTCAAGTGCTGTTTGTCTGGGATTCTCTTGGAATTTGGATTTGCGTTCAAAAGGATGATTGATAGCAATATCGCCCAACCATTCAAATATTCCTGGTTCATCTTTCCAGCCCAGCGCTAATTCTTGGGCTGCTGCACGTCGCACATCCCAATTATCATCATATTGAGCCAGTTGTTTGAGGATAGGTAAGGTTTCCGGGTCATCTTTCCACCCCCCAGCTAATTCTTGAACTGCTGTACGTCGCACAGCCGAATCATCATCAAATTGAGCCAGTTGTTTGAGGATAGGCAAGGTTTCCGGGTCATCTTTCCACCCCTCTGCTAATTCTTGGACTGCTGCTTGCCGCACACAAGAATCATCATTTGATTGAGCCAGTTTTTTGAGCCAAGGTAAGGTAGTCGGGTCATCTTTCCACCCCCGTGCTAATTCTTGGACTGCTGCAACTCGCCCAGCATAATTATCATCAGATTGAACCCGTTGTTTGAGCAAAGGTAAGATTTCCGGGTCATTTTTCCACACCCGTGCTAATTCTTGGACTGCTAAAAATGCCACAATCGGATCATGATTCGATTGAGCCAGTTGTTTGAGCCAAGGTAAGGTTGCCGGGTCATCTTTCCACCCCCGTCCTAATTCTTGGAATGCTGCACCCCGCACAGTATAATTATCATTAAATTGAGCCTGCTGTTTGAGCCAAGGTAATGTTTCCGGGTCATCTTTCCAGCCCACTGCTAATTCTTCGACTGCTGAAAGTTGCAGAGCTTTGTTATCATTAAATTGAGCCTGTTGTTTGAGCCAAGGTAAGGTTTTTGGATCATCTTTCCAGCCCCGTGCTACTTGTTGAAATGCTGCTATTTGCACAGTATAATTATCATTAAATTGAGCTACTCGTTTGAGACAAGGTAAGGTTTCTGGGTCATCTTTCCACACCCCTGCTAATTCTTGGACTGCTACAAATCGCAGATCGGAATTCTCATCAAATTGAGCCATTTGTTTGAGGATAGGTAAGGTTTCTGGGTCATCTTTCCACCCCCCTGCTAATTCTAGGACTGCTGCAAGTCGCAGATCAGAATTCTCATCAAATTGAGCCAGTTGTTTGAGCCAAGGTAAGGTCTCTGGGTCATCTTTCCAAGTGTAGACTATCGCGCTTACTGTTTGAGTTCGCATTGTATAAACTAGCGTTTCCTCTTCTTTAGAAGCCTCATAATAGTCATTGAGGTCGTACTTGGTTAACTCTTTTAAGCGTTCAAGCAATTGGCTCTCAACCGGAGCAATCTCTTTTCTATCCCTCACCTCATTCAAACACTTCGCCGCCAAAAACAGATTGCGGAACTTTTGAGCTTCCCCATCCTGTTCAATCAAAAACTCAATCAATTTCCCGGTCAAGTTTCCAGGAATCAATCCGGCAATCAAGCACAAAACTTCCTGCCAAGATTCATCATCCCAGTGCTTGCCAAACACCTCGTTTTTCAACTCCTCCAGTAAAATTTCTGGTGTCTTATAAAGCCTTTCCACCACCTCCGATGCACAGAAATATTCCAAAAAAGTTCGATGCACAAACCCATAAGTATCCGCACCAAAAAAACATAAAATAAAGTTACGAGTTCGCAGTTGGTTAATTATCAACCTTGCCCGCTCTTTCGGTCGATCGAAATCTTTATTCTTCAGATATGCTGTCAGGGTATTCTCCAAATCTTCCGCACTAATAATATTGCCAGCCAACCCTTTAGGTGCTGCTTGCATTTTGTAAGCGACTCGCCGCAGCATTGCTTGCTTATCTTTAGCATCAATAGTTTTCGGATCGAGCCTGCTATCCTCTACTAAAGACCTTTCCACATCCCATTGATACAGCAATACCCGCGAAGCTTGATTGTAAAGTTCGGCCCTGTCTCTCGGCAATTCTTGCCCGCGATTTAAAATCGCCATAATCGTCAACAATAACGGATTACCCGCTAAATCTCGAATCCTTGAGGAATACGCTAATGCTCTTTCCATGCGCTCACTAATCCGCGCTTTTTCCCCAGCATCAGTAAAAGTTAATTCGTGCCAGCGGCGAACAAAATCCTGAATTTGTTTCTCATTCAAATCTTGGAGAATAAAGTGATGAAACTCTGCATCTTGCAAGCGTTGAGGTTTGTAACCAATAATCCGAGACGTGACAATCACTCGCACGCGCGGATACTCATTGGTAAACCGATGAATCGCTGTAATTACATCTTCTCGTTTCCCGGAATCGAAAATTTCATCTAACCCGTCGAACATCACCACAGCGTCGCCGGCTTTAAGCTGTTCCTGCAATTGATGCTGATTCAAGTGACAAATTGAACCCGGACTTTGATGGAAAAATTCGAGGAAGTTCTTGCAATGCCCTGATTCCCCGCTGCGAATGTAAGTCCGCAATTCTATTAGCAGCGGAACCGGCTGAGATGTCACGCTATTTAAGGGCGATCGCGCCCAGTTTAATGCTAAACATTGTAACAGAGTAGACTTGCCAGAACCCGGATCGCCTAAAATAACAATGTAGGGATACTTTTGCTTGTCATTGATAACATCTAACACGGATACGATCGGCTGAGAAAAATAACCGCGCCGATATTTCTCTAAATTTTCTAGATCGATCGCCTCTAATTGATTGCTGTCTTGCAGCCGCCGTTGATGTTCTTTAGGAATTTCGTAAGCTTGGGGCAGAAATGATTCGTAAATCGATCGCACATCTTGGAAAATAAAGATTTGCCAAACCTTCAGCTTTTCGCGATAATCGTAGGTATTGGGATCGACGCTGCTTAAATTGAGATTGCTGTAACGCTCGCACAGAGCTTCTTGATATTGCCTCAAGTCAAATTCGGGGATAATTCCCGCCGTTTCTTGAGTATTTTTCTGAATGCTATCCAGATTTTGAGCATTCAAGATATCGCGCAACTCTTGTGAGTCAAAGAGAATTTCTTGAACTTCTGCCAGATACTGATTGGCGATGGTTTGCCACTTAAATCTGGCGGGTAAAAAAGTTAAATCTAGTTGAGTCCAGGTTTGTTCGAGAAGTTCTGCATCGAGAGATTCGCGATCGCTCTCAAAAGCCTTGCCCAAAATTTCCTTAACCGACTTGTTATTGATAAACTGTTTAACATCTTTAATATACAGCTTTCTTTCCTCTGAGGAAAGTCCGCCAATTTTCAACTGCTGTTCCACCAAGTCCAAAAACTTTTTGATCGCTTTACCCGCTGCGACTTTTCGGGGGTCTTTTTCGCCTAATAAGACGTTTTTCAGGGAATCTTTAAAAAAATCTTTAGCAAAATCCTTCGCGCCGTCTTTGATCAAGTCTTCTAAGATGGGTTGAACGAGAATGCCGACTCCTTGCGTCACTCCCCAGATCACAAGCCAATCGATCATAAAGCTAGCCTGAGAATTAATTTATGTTTATAATATAGCAATTATCAAGGATTGAGGAAATTATCAAAATAATGTAGGGTAATCTCCCGTGATTGCCCCGATAGGTTAGGGTAGTATAAGTTTTCTATCGCTGCGCTGCGATTAGCCCCGATCCCGCGTGATTGTTGCCCCCTACTACCCCTTAAAAATCGGGAAGAGCATCAAAGTTGCGCTTTTTTACAGGGATTTACGGGAGTTCGACTCGGTTATAACGAGCGATCGACAATTAGCTCTTTTATTCTTGGCGGCGGCTCGAAAATAGTTACATTTTTATATGTTTCTGGTCGATCGCTTGTGCTATACTCTAATAATGGGAGTGTGAGCATTTTTTAAATTAACGCACAGATTCCTATTATTAAATAATACCCGATTGATCGCAAAAAGTAAAGTAGTTTACCCCAAAAAAAACAAAAATTTTTTGAGATATCATTAAAAAAAGTAAAGCGTAAAATTGGTAAGTGGGCGATAAGAAGGTACAGACAATTATGACATACGACTACGACTTGTTTGTGATAGGTGCGGGTTCCGGCGGATTAGCGAGTTCCAAGCGAGCAGCATCCTACGGCGCAAAAGTGGCGATCGCCGAAAATGACTTAGTAGGCGGAACCTGCGTAATTCGCGGCTGTGTCCCGAAAAAGCTCATGGTGTACGCTTCAACATTTTCGCACCTTTATGAAGATGCGGTGGGCTACGGTTGGAGTCCAGTAGAAAGCAGCTTTGATTGGGAAAAACTCGTCACCACGGTAGACGCAGAAGTGCGCCGACTCAGTAAACTGCATATCAGCTTCCTCGAAAAAGCCGGAGTCGAATTAATCTCAGGATACGCCAAATTTATTGACCCCCATACCGTCGAAGTTGGTGACAAAAAATTTACCGCCGCCAAAATCTTAATAGCAGTCGGCGGAGAAGCCAGAAGAGTCCCAATTCCCGGCATCGAACACGCGATAACCTCCCGCGAAATCTTCCTGCAAAAAGAGCAGCCAAAACGGTTGGCAATTTGGGGTGGTGGCTACATCGGCGTCGAATTTGCTTGCATTATGAACGGGTTGGGAAGCAAAGTAACTCAAATCATCCGCAGCGACTTAATTTTGAACGACTTCGACACAGAAATTCGCACCAACGTGCAAGAAGGAATGATTAAGCACGGAATAGACATTTTGACAGAAAGCTCGATCAACCACATTGAGAAAACCCCAGAAGGCTTAGAATTAACTTTGTCGGGGAAATCCGAAGGAACGCTCATAGTAGACACGCTGTTGTGCGCTACCGGGCGCTTGCCGAACTTGGAAAAATTGGCTTTAGAAAATGCGGGAGTAGAAATCGATAAATCTGCGATCGCAGTTACCAAAGATAGCCGCACCAGTCAGCCGCACATTTTTGCAGTGGGAGATTGCACCAACCGCATCAATTTAACGCCAATTGCGATCGCTGAAGGACGCGCTTTTGCCGATACTGAATTTGGTAATAACCCCAGATCAATCAGTCACGAAAATGTTGCCTCAGCAGTATTTTCCCAGCCGGAAGCGGCTACAGTCGGCTTAACAGAAAGCCAAGCCAGAGCAAAGTTTCCCGAGTCCATTAAGTGCTACACAGCCAAGTTTAGGCCGATGTTTCATTCTTTGACAGGTGCAGATGAGAAAACTTTTGTCAAGTTAATTGTTGAGACTAATACTGACAGAGTTTTGGGCGTACACATGGTTGGGAAAGACGCGGGCGAGATTATTCAAGGAATGGCGATCGCGGTTAATATGGGAGCTACCAAGAAAGACTTCGACGCGACTATTGGCATTCACCCATCGACTGCTGAAGAGTTTGTGACTCTGCGGTAAAGCCGGGGAAGCAGCCAGGGGTTTAAACCCCTGGCTAATAGCTCAAGTCGGTTAAAAGCGACTGCATATCATCTTTTTGATGTTTTGTATAGCAGATTAATGAGTAATTCAACCACACAAAACAAAATTTTAGCATTCTATCTCGGTCAGCAGCCTGATTCACAAGGTCGGGCGATCGAGGATATTTGGTCGTGGGATTACCAGAAGCTGGAATCCGTGCACAATTACATTCAATAACTGTTTCCCCTGAGAGAAAAGAGCCGCTTTAATTCCAGTGTTCCTACTTTAAATGATGAGGTAATTCAAGCTTTTAGAACAAGTGAAGAGTTGAGAAATCGCTTACTTTATTCGTTCACTGTCATGCTGGCGTTTTACGGGTTGGAATGCCGCGAAGGGGAAAACGCAGAAATTGTAATTGCGAAATCCGGGGAATATTTGTCAAGAAAAAGAGAGTGGATTGAACAATTTAATCACAACTACCTGCGGCTGACTAGGATTCTCACATTGTAAGGATTCAGGTCAAAAAAACTTAAGTGGCGGGGTAGTGCCCTGAAGGAAAGGATCGAGTAAGTTACTATTAGAGAGAAGTGTTTACCATAGTGTGATATGACAATAGAGATTCCCCATTGTCCTAATTGTGGCTCAAAAGAAGTTAGTC